>NZ_CP085530.1:0-72500 GCF_020616155.1 Vogesella sp. XCS3
CGGGGCATCGTGGTGAAAAGCCACGGCGGTACCGACGCGCTGGGATTCCGTATTGCATTGGAGCAGGCTTGCGAGGAAGTTCGCGCCAATGTGATTGGTCACATCGCAGACCGGGTCGCTTCCCAATTACAAAATCTCAAGCGTTCCGAGTCTGAAGCTTAAAGTTAGCTCATGACCTATTCACGCATTCTTGGTACCGGCAGCTATCTGCCGGAAACCGTTATGACGAATGCGATGCTGGCTGAGCGCATCGAAACCAGTGACGAGTGGATTGTCTCTCGCACTGGTATTCGTGCGCGCCACATCGCGGCAGAAGACCAGAAAACCAGTGACCTGGCCTACCTGGCGGCACTGCGTGCGCTGGAAAGCGCCGGCTTGCAGCCTGCCGATCTGGATCTGATCATTGTTGCCACCACCACGCCGGACATGGTTTTCCCGAGCACTGCCAGTATCTTGCAGGAAAAGCTGGGTATTCCGGGTGTGCCCGCCTTTGACGTACAGGCTGTGTGTGCCGGTTTTGTTTACGCGCTGGCCACGGCCAACGGTTACATCAAAAGCGGCATGGCCAAAAACGTACTGGTAGTCGGCGCAGAAGTCATGAGCCGCCTGCTGGACTGGGAAGATCGCCGTACCTGCGTGCTGTTTGGTGATGGTGCGGGTGCCGTGGTAGTCGGCCCATCCGACGAGCCGGGCATTCTGCACGCCAAGTTGGCCGCAGACGGCCGCTATCGCGACATTCTGAAAACCGAAGCCCAGATCATCGGCGGCGAGGTGGAAGGTACGCCTTACCTGCATATGGATGGCCCGGCGGTATTCAAGTTTGCCGTGAAGGCACTGTCTGATATTGCCGAGAAAACCCTGGCCGAGGCGGGCGTGCCGCAAGATAGCGTGGACTGGCTGGTGCCACACCAAGCCAATATCCGCATTATCGAAGCCACGGCCAAGCACCTGCAGCTGTCCATGGAAAAAGTGATCGTGACGCTACCAGAGCAGGGCAATACCTCGGCCGCCTCCATCCCGCTGGCGTTTGACCACGCCGTACGTCAAGGCCGCATACAACGCGGCCAGACGGTACTGATGGAAGGTATCGGCGGTGGTTTTGCCTGGGGTGCGCTACTGCTGCGCTTCTGATCTGCAGCAAGCCGGCTATGTAGCAATATGTAGCCGGCTTGTTTGATTTTCATCAATGAATGGCGGCTATTCGCGCTGATCTTCGTCGATCATACGAGCGTTTGAGTGTTTTCTTTGCATAAATCGCAGCGAGCAGTCATCATTCCCCCCGTTTCAAAAGGAGACCCAACATGGCGTTTGCCTTTCTCTTTCCCGGCCAGGGCTCGCAAAGCCTGAAAATGATGGACGGCTTTGCCGACCTGCCGGTAGTAAAACAGACATTTGATGAAGCCTCCTCGGCCCTGGGCGAAGACCTGTGGGCCATGCTGCAGGCGGATAGTGCCGACGCGATCAACGCCACCGTGAATACCCAGCCGCTGATGCTGGCTGCCGGTGTGGCCACTTATCGCGCCTGGCTGGCGCAGGGCGGTGCTGTGCCTGCCGCCGTAGCGGGCCACAGCCTGGGCGAATACAGCGCCCTGGTCGCCGCTGGCAGCCTGGATTTTGCCGATGCCATCCGTCTGGTGCGCTTGCGCGCCCAGGCTATGCAGGAGGCGGTGCCGGCTGGCGAAGGTGCCATGGCTGCCATCCTGAACCTGTCCGACGACGATATCCGTGCTGCGTGTGAAGAAGCCGCGCAGGGCGAGGTGGTAGAGCCGGTCAACTTCAACTCGCCTGGCCAGGTAGTGATCGCCGGTAGCAAAGCTGCCGTAGAGCGCGCCATGGAGCTGTGCAAGGCGCGTGGCGCCAAACGCGCGCTGCCGCTGCCGGTGTCGGTGCCATCGCACTGCACGCTGATGAAGCCGGCGGCCGAACGCCTGGCCGCCGCTTTGGCCGACGTAGAGATCAAGGCTCCGCAGATCCCGGTACTGCATAACGCCGACGTGGCCAGCTATAGCGATGCGGCACAGATCCGCGACGCGCTGACCCGTCAGCTTTACTGCCCGGTACGCTGGACCGAAACCATCCAGAAACTGGCTGCCGACGGTATCGTGCTGATGGCTGAATGCGGCCCGGGCAAAGTGCTGGCTGGTCTGGCCAAGCGCATTGATGGCAGTGTGAGCTGCCACGCGCTGACCGACGCTGCCAAGCTGGACGCGGCCCGCGCCGAGCTGGCGTAAAGATAAAGCTTGGCCGCATGCGGCCAAGCGCAGGAGAGATACATGAGCTTGCAAGGTAAAGTAGCGCTGGTTACCGGCGCATCCCGCGGCATTGGTGCTGCCATTGCCGATACCCTGGCCGCCGCCGGCGCCAAGGTAATCGGTACCGCCACGTCCGAATCCGGTGCGGCCGCCATTGGCGAACGCCTGGCGCAGTGGGGCGGTGCTGGCATGGTGCTGAACGTGGGTGAAGAGGGCGCTATCGATGCGCTGATCGACACCATCGCCAAAGAACACGGCGACGTGGCCATTCTGGTGAACAACGCGGGTATTACCCGCGACGGCTTGCTGATGCGCATGAAGGACGACGATTGGGATGCCATCATGGATACCAACCTGAAGTCGGTGTTCAAGGCCTCCAAAGCCGTGCTGCGCGCCATGATGAAAGCCCGTACCGGCCGTATCATCAACATCGCCTCCGTAGTAGGGGCAATGGGTAACGCTGGTCAGACCAACTACGCAGCGGCCAAGGCCGGCATCATGGGCTTTACCAAGTCCATGGCACGCGAAGTAGGCAGCCGCGGCATTACCGTGAACTGCGTGGCCCCGGGCTTTATCGATACCGATATGACCCGTGCCCTGCCGGAAGCACAGCGCGACGCGCTGGTGGGCCAGATCGCGCTGGGTCGCCTGGGCGACGCACAAGACATCGCCGATGCCGTACTGTTCCTGGCGTCGGACAAGGCAGCTTACATTACCGGCCAGACACTGCACGTGAATGGCGGTATGCTGATGCCGTGATTTTCTGGCCGCAAGGCCGGAAAATGCGGGGGTAAAAACAACATTGCCCCCGCGTTTAACCAGATTAAAGGGCCTGCTGGCGGATAAAAACAGCAAGAACTGCTGTGCTAGGTAGGCTACTCTAATTTTTTTTTGTAGAATGTCGGGGTTTTGTTGTCCCGAACACAGAAAGGTAAAGGGTTTAAACAAATGGAAAACATCGAAGCGCGCGTTAAGAAGATCGTTGCCGAGCAACTGGGCGTGAACGAAGCCGAAGTAAAAATCGACTCCTCGTTCGTGGACGATCTGGGCGCTGACTCTCTGGACACCGTTGAGCTGGTAATGGCTCTGGAAGAAGAGTTCGAGTGCGAGATTCCGGATGAAGAAGCCGAGAAAATCACCACCGTTAAGCAGGCTGTTGACTACGTAACAGCTCACCTGAACAAGTAATCCTTTTTTTAAAAGGGTTGCCTGGACCTCTGCTGGTGGCTTTGGCTCGCCTGCAGAGGTCTTTTTGCTGTAGTGGCCCTGAAACGTGCGTTTGATTTACTGGGCGCGTAAACCGTTTCGGGACTATCGGGAGTACGCTCCCTTTTTTCACGGAGATACCCTGTGTCAAAACGCAGAGTAGTAGTGACCGGCCTCGGGCATATTTCCCCGGTTGGCAACGATGTGAGCAGTGGCTGGGCCAATCTCCTGGCCGGCAAGAGTGGTATCACCAACATCACCCGCTTTGATGCCAGCGATATCGCCTGCCAGGTAGCGGGTGAGGTTAAAGGCTTCGACATCAGCCAGTACATCTCGCCCAAGGATGCACGCCGTATGGACGTGTTCATTCATTACGGCATTGCCGCCGCGCTGCAAGCGGTAGCGGATTCCGGCCTGGACGATGTGGCAGGACTGGACAAGACCCGTGTGGGCGTGAATATCGGTTCCGGTATCGGCGGCCTGCCGCTGATCGAGGAAACCGGCGTGGCGCGCCACGAAGGCGGCATTCGCAAGATCGGCCCGTTCTTCATTCCGGGCTCGCTGATCAATATGGTAGCGGGCCATGTGTCCATCCTGAAAGGCTACCAGGGCCCGAGCTACGGCATCGTGTCTGCCTGCACGACCGGCGCTCATTGCATTGGCGATGCGGCCCGCGTGATTCAGTATGGCGACGCCGACGTGATGGTAGCCGGTGGTGCGGAAGGCACCATTTCCAGCCTGGCCGTTGGTGGCTTTGCCGCCATGAAGGCGCTGTCTACCCGCAACGATGACCCAGCTACAGCCTCCCGCCCCTGGGACAAAGGCCGTGACGGCTTCGTGATGGGCGAGGGCGCCGGTGTACTGGTGCTGGAAGAGTACGAGCACGCGGTAAAACGCGGCGCCAAAATCTACGCCGAGCTGGTAGGTTTCGGCATGAGCTCCGACGCGCACCACATTACTGCCCCTAGCGCAGAAGGCCCGGCACGCGGCGTGCTGAACGCCCTGCGTGACGCCGGCCTGAACCCGGACCAGGTGCAGTACGTGAACGCCCATGGCACCTCCACCCCGCTGGGTGATGCCAACGAAACCAATGCACTGAAGATCGCCTTTGGCGACCACGCCAAGAAACTGGTAGTGAACTCTACCAAGTCCATGACCGGCCACTTGCTGGGCGGCGCGGGCGGTGTAGAAGCCATCTACTCGATTCTGGCCGTGCATAACCAGGTTTCCCCACCGACCATCAACCTGCACGAGCAGGATATCGAAGGCGGCTGCGACCTGGACTACTGCGCCAATACCGCGCGTGACATGAAGATCGACGTGGCCATCTCCAACTCCTTCGGGTTTGGTGGTACCAACGGTACGCTGGTGTTCAAACGCGTATAAATGCCGACACGTCGCGCACGCGACGTTGACAGCCAAGACCGCTGCGATAAACTCGCGCGGTCTTTTTCTTTTGTGGCTGCCGTTACCGCGGCACCCGACGCCCATGCATTACGAACTGCTGAACCACACGCCAGACCTGCTGGCCCTGCACGCTGCCGACCGTGGCCGTTTTCCCTACCTGATGCAGTCGTCCGGCGACATCGGCTGGGACATGCTGATGGCGCTGCCACAAGAGCGCCGCATCTACGGCGAAGGCGAGGGGGCCGCCTTCCTGGACGCAGTACGCGCGCTGCCGCGCGAAGCGGCGGTGGTCAACCCGCACGGCCTGCCGTTTACCGGCGGCTGGTTTGTGTACATGGGCTATGACCTGCTGTCCGAGTTCGAGCCCAGCGTACCGGCTGCTATCAGCGACAGCTTCCCGCTGGCCGCGCTGTGCCGTGTACCGGCGGCCATCCAGCTGGACCGTGCCAGCGGCCGCTGCTGGCTGATGGCCGAAACCGCCGCCCAACTGGCCGAGCTGAAGGCCGCGCTGCAAGCGGTTCCCGCTTTTGCGGCCAACCCGGTACAGCTGGAAGCGCTGGAAGAAGACCCACCGCACTGGTACACCGACGCCGTGGTACGGCTGAAGGACTACATCTACGAGGGGGATGTGTTCCAGGTGAACATCTCACGCGGCTGGCGCGCCACCTTGCACGACAGCGTGCGCCCGGTAGACCTGTTTGCCGCGCTGCGCCGTGCCAACCCAGCACCATTCTCGGCGTTGGCCGACCTGGGCGACGCCTATATCGTCAGCTCCTCGCCGGAGCGCCTGGTGCGCGTGCACGATGGCTGGGTGGATACCCGCCCGATTGCCGGCACCCACCCGCGCTCGCCCGACGCCGCCGAAGACGCTGCGCTAAAGCAGCGCCTGATCAGCAGCATCAAGGAACGCGCCGAGCACGTGATGCTGATCGACCTGGAGCGCAACGACCTGGGCCGCATTTGCCAGCCCGGCACGGTAGAGGTAAACGAGCTGATGGCAGTGGCCAGCTACGCTTACGTACACCATATCGAATCGAATGTGCGCGGCCGCATTCGCGACGGCGTGGATACCGTAGAAGTATTCCGTGCGCTATTCCCCGGTGGCACCATTACCGGCTGCCCCAAGGTGCGCACCATGCAGATCATCCGCGAGCTGGAAAACAGCGCGCGCCGCGCCTACACCGGCAGCCTGGGCTACCTGAACCGCGACGGCACGCTGGATGTGAACATCCTGATTCGTACTTTCATGCAGCAGGGGCAGCAGCTGCGCTTCCGAGCTGGCGGCGGCATTGTGGCCGACTCCGACCCGCAGCGCGAGCTGCAGGAAACCCGCCACAAGGCACGCGGCCTGCTGCGTGCACTGGGCGTAGAGCAAGCCTGAACCAGGGCTGACAAGGTTGGCCGCATTCACAGGAGACGCCATGTACCGCATTGCCCCCGCCGACCCCGCCCAGCCGCAGGCCATGGCCATGCAGGCGGCGCTGTCTGCCACATTGGCGGCCATGACCGGCGATAGTGGCCAGGCCTCGTTTGACGCCGGCGATGTGCGCGGCGCTGGTGCTGTATTCCTGCTGGCCTGTGATAGCGAAGGCGCGGCGCAAGGCTGCGGCGCGCTGCGCCCGCTGCAGCCGGGCGTGGCCGAGCTCAAACGCATGTACGCTGCACCCGGCAGCCAGGGCCTGGGCGCCGCTTTGCTGGCGGCGCTGGAGCAGCAAGCCGCAGGTTTTGGCTACCGCCAGCTGTGGCTATCTACCCGACGCATCAATAGCCGTGCCGTACAGTTTTACCTGCGTCACGGTTACCGCGAGATATCGCCTTACGGCCATTATGTTGGCCGCAGCGCGTCCATTTGCCTCGGTAAGGAGCTGACATGCTGATCAATGGTGTGCTGGCAGACAGCCTGCCAGCCAGCGACCGTGGCCTGGCCTATGGCGACGGCCTGTACCGCACGCTAGAGGTGCTGGCCGGCCAGCCGCAGCGGTGGCGCTGGCAGTGGCAAAGGTTGGCCGCAGACTGTGCCGCGCTGCGCCTGCCCTGCCCGGACGAGGCACTGCTGCTGGCCGAAATCGCCACCGTCTGCGCTGGCTTGCCGCGTGCTGTGGCCAAGGTGGTGCTGACGCGGGGTAGCGGCCAACGTGGCTACGCCATACCCGCCACGGTGCAGCCCACCCGCATCGTTAGCGCTGCCGCCTGGGCGGGTTACCCGCCCGAACGCGCCGCGCAGGGCATCACTGTGCGCTGGTGCAGTACGCGGCTGGGTTTGCAGCCATTGCTGGCGGGTATCAAGCACCTGAACCGGCTGGAAAACGTGCTGGCGCGTAGCGAGTGGGATGACCCGGCCATTGCCGAAGGCCTGATGCTGGACAGCGATGGCACGGTGGTGGAGGGGACGATGAGCAACCTGTTCTGGGTACGCGACGGCCAGCTGTACACCCCCCCGCTGGACCGCTGCGGGGTGTCCGGCGCCATGCGTGCCTGTGTGATCGACACCGCCCGCCAGCTGGGCGTGGTGGTATCAGAACAGCGACTGCAGCCTGCCGAGCTGCTGGCGGCCGACGAGGCTTTTGTCTGCAATAGTCTCGCCGGCATCTGGCCGCTGCGCCAGCTCGATGGCCACAGCTGGCGGGTCTGGCCACTGACTGCCCGCCTGCAGCAGGCGCTGGCAGGCTGAGCGCTGCGCCGTAAGCCACCATCGGTCAGTTTGCCGGTGTGGCTAGCGGGGTTTGACGACGGGCAGGGCATGCGTGCTTGCCATGGCCTGCTGCCATCCTAGGCCAGCTGGAAGCGTGCCACCATCCGCTGCATGCTCCGGGCCAGCTCGTTGAGCTGGCTGGACGTGGTGGCCAGCTCCTCCACGGTGGCGCTGTTTTCCTCGGCCATTTGCGCTACCTGCTCCATGCTGCGCGCGAGTAGCTGGCTGGCGTCGCGCTGTTCACCCAGCGCCTCGCTGATGGCCGCTACCGACGCACCTGCCTCGCGGCTGTACTGGCGGGCCGCCTCGATAGTGTGGCTGGTGTCGCGCGTGGCGTCGTCGGCCCGCACCATCTGTTGTTCGCTACTGCCCATCTGGTGTTCTACATCGTTTACGCCCTGACGGATGCGGCCAATCATGCCTGCAATGTCGCCAGTGGCGGTGGCAGTGCGCTCGGCCAGCTTGCGTACCTCGTCGGCCACCACGGCAAAACCACGCCCGGCCTCGCCGGCACGGGCGGCTTCGATGCTGGCATTCAACGCCAGCAAGTTGGTCTGGTCGGCAACTTCGCGGATCACGGTGACGATGCGGTCGATTTCCTGTACCTCGCGCGTCAGCTCGCCCAGTGCGCTGGCTGTCTGCTGCACACTGCGGCCAACCTGGCGTACCAGCTGTTGCGAAACCTGTACCGCGCTGACGCCCTGTTCGGCTTGCTGGCCAGCTTGTTGCGACTGCCGTGCTGCGTCGCCAGCGCTATCCGAGACATGGTTGATGCTGACGGTGAGCTCTTCCAGTGTGGCGCTGGCGTCGCTGGTGGCCTCGGCCTGGCGCTGCACGCTCACGGCCACTTGTTCCGACATGCCCGATAGCTCGTGCGAAGCATCGCTCACCGCCAGCGACGACTGCCGGATGCTGCCCAAGGTGTCGGCCAACTGCTGGCGCATGCTGTCGGTGGCGTGCGCCAGCTGCAGGGTTTCATCACGGTTGGTGGCGGGCAGCGGCTGGGGGCGGGGGCGAAGGTCGCCTGCCGCAATGCGTTGCGTTTCGCGCACGATGCTGCGCAGGTTGCTGGACAGCTTGCCGGCAAACAGCCAGGCAATAATGCTACCCAGTACTAAGGCGAACAGGCCTAAGGTCAGCTGCGTCCACTCTGCATCGTGGTAGCTGCTGATGGCTTCCTGCTCCGCCCGTGTCATCTCTTTCCTCTGGTGAGCGATGAATTGCTTCAGCGCCGCTACCAAGGCTTCGGTTTGCGGGTCCAGCCGGCTTTGCAGCCACTGGCCGGCGGCTGCATCGTGGCTTGCCAGCAGTTTGTCCAATTGCTGCTCGCTGTCGTGCGTGGTTTGCAGCAGAGCCTGTAGTTGCTGCAATTGCTGTTTGCCGTCAGCCTGTTGCGTCAGCTGTTGCAGTTTGGCCAGGGTGGCCAGGCTTTGCTGGCGGTGCTGCTGCATTTGCTGTTGTAGCGTGGTGCTTTCCTGCAGGTGGCGGCGATGCGCGAGCAGGGCATTGTCCATGCTCAGCTGCATCAGCTCGGCCGATAGCACCATTTCCGGGCTGAGGTCTTCCACAACCTCTTCCAGATCGTGTTCGATCACATTGAGCTTCTGCATCACTAATGCCGCCATGATAGCCATGAGCAGCAGGATCACGCCGAATGCGGCAAGCAGCTTTTGTCGAATGGTAAATTGCTGGTACATGGCACACCTCCCTACATCAGGCTAGGTGGCCAAGTTATTGTTTGCAATGTACTTATTTATCGTGATTTGACGAGGGCAGGTCAAAAAAGCATTCGGCATGGCGGTTGAGGTTTTGCCAGCAGGGTTCGCTAGCCACGGCCTTGGCCAGGCTTTGCTGCAGTTGGTGGCATGCTGCGTCGTCGGCCAGTGGTTCGTAGATCTCCATCCAGGTGTGCGCGTCGTCACGACGTTGCAATAATCTGCCCTTTATCTGCAGTTCCGATTCAATCTGCGCCATGATTTTTCTGGCTGACTGCTCAAAAGACAGGAAATTGCCATCGATGCGGTAATAGATGTATAGCGAAGCGGACATGATGCACCTCTTGGGCAAGCGGGAATGCGGTTATGATAACGGCTCTGACACACAGCAATGGGCAATAGCATGCAGGCGGGTGAGGGCAGATTGACCCTGGTAGTGATAGGCGTGGGCCTGATAGGCGGCTCGTTTGCGCTGGCCTTGCGCCGTGCCGGGCGCGTGGCCAAGGTAATCGGGGTGGGGCGTTCTGCGGCCAACCTGCAGCGGGCTATCGAGTTAGGCGTCATCGACGAGGCTAGCCACAGCGCGGCCGAGGCGGTACGCGTGGCAGATCTGGTATTGGTGGCTACGCCGGTGGGGCAGATGGGGCGCGTGTTTGCCGAGATCGCCCCGCACCTGCCGCCACATTGTGTGGTGACCGACGGCGGTAGTACCAAGAGCGACGTGGTAGCGCTGATGCGCGCCCACTTGCCGGCGCATCTGGCCTGCTGCGTGCCGGCACACCCGATTGCCGGCTCAGACTTGTCCGGTGCCGCCGCTGCGCAGTACGGCCTGTACGACAACCGCCGCATCGTGGTGACGCCGCTGCCGGAAACCCGACCCGCCGCCGCCGCCCTGGTGCGCGAGCTGTGGCAGGCCTGCGGCGCGCGCGTGTACGAGATGAGCGCCGCCGAGCACGACGCCGTGTTTGCCACTGTCAGCCACCTGCCGCACCTGCTGGCCTTTGCCTATGTAGATACCATCGTGGCCAAGGCCGACGCTGCGCGCTGCTTCGATTTTGCTGCCACCGGCTTTCGCGACTTTACCCGCATTGCCGGCAGTCACCCCGAGATGTGGCGCGACATCGCGCTGGCCAATCGCGACGCGCTGCTGGTCGAGCTGGACGCGTTCCAGGCTACCTTGGCCGCACTACGGCAGGAACTGGTGGCCGGCGACGCCGAGGCGATGACCACCCGCTTCGAGCGTGCCCGCGAAGCCCGCCAGCAATGGCAGCAACACTTTAACCGGGGTAATGCATGACCATCTGGGTAGACGCCGACGCTTGTCCGGCCGTGATCAAGGACATCCTGTTCCGCGCCGCCGACCGTACCGCCACGCCGACGGTGCTGGTGGCCAACCAGCTACTGCGCGTGCCGCCGTCGCCGCATATCCGCGCTGTGCAGGTGCCGGCCGGCTTCGACGTAGCCGACAACCACATCGCGCAGCAGGCGCAGCCGGGCGATATTGTGGTGACCGCCGACATCCCGCTGGCAGCGCAGGTCGTGGCCAAAGGCGCGCTTGCGCTGAACCCGCGCGGCGAGCTATATAGCGATGCCACCATCCGCGAGGCGCTGGCGTTACGCAATTTCATGACCGAGCTGCGCGACAGCGGCGTGCAAACCGGCGGCCCCGCCGCGTTCAGCCAGCGCGACCGCCAGGCGTTTGGCGCCCAGCTGGACAAGCTGCTGCAAAAGTTGGCCGCAGGCCGCCGCTAAGCCGCCGCTTTACCGCTCATGGACACCTTGTCTTTACCTGCCACACTTGCCGACCTGCGGGTATTGCCCTTGCAAGCCGCTGACATCCCGACGCTGCAGGCTTTCTATGCGGCCAACCCGCTGTATTTCGAGGCGACTGGCGGCGAGCCAGCGCAGCCCGGTGATGCCGAGGCCGACTTTCATGCCAGGCCGCCGCCCGACATGCCGTACCGGCAGCGCTGGCTACTGGCGCTGTGCGATGAGCATGGGCAATGGCAGGCGGTAGTGGAAGTGATTGCCGGGCTGCTGCTACCGCAGGCGTGGCATATCGCGCTGTTTATGGTGGATGCGCGCCATCACGGCCAGGGCTTGGCCGTGCAGCTGTATAACGCGCTGGAAGCGTGGACGCTGGCCAGTGGCGCGTATTGGCTGCGCCTGGGCGTGGTGGTGGGGCATGCCCGTGCCGAGCGTTTCTGGCTGCGGCAGGGCTTTGTTGAGGTTACGCAGCGCCACGCTGTGAAGATGGGGCGGCGCTGTAACAGCCTGCGGGTGATGGTGAAGCCGCTGCGCAGCAGTGTGGCAGCCTACCTGCAGCAGGTGCCGCGCGACCGGTCTCAGGCCTGAGACGCCGCGCGGATCACGCCGACTTTGTCTGCAGGCTGCCAGCCTGCCGGTTTCAGGATCTTGCCGTCGGCGCGGCGCAGTACCTGCCCGTCCACGCACTTGGCCAGGTTGGCCGCATGGATGGCGTCGAACATCGCCTGCAGCGGTAAGCCCTGTGATAGCAGTAGCCCGCATAGCACGTTCAGCACGTCTACCCCCTCGGCGGCCAGCTCGGCTTGCAGTTGCTGCTGCGTGGCAGCGTCGGCCTGCGGCATGGCCTGGTAGTCGGCCAGCGCGGTCTGGAATTCTTGCCACTCCTCTTGCAGCATGGTTTGCCACATGGCCAGTGCTTCTGGCTGGTAGCTTGGGGTGTCGGGTACTGCCATGTCGAAGCGCTGCATGAAGTCACGGCGCACGGCAAACGGGTTGCTCATCATATTGTGCTTTTTTGTTGTATTGGCCGCATATTTTGTGTTTTTGATGGCTTGCTGGCAAGGCGCAAGGCATGAAAAAACCGCTGCGGCAAGGCAGCGGTTTTTGTGTGGGCAGGCCTGCAATCAGCCTGCGGCCAACTTGCCCAGTACCTCGAAATAGTCGGGGAAGGTCTTGGCCACGCATTTCGGGTCGTTAATCACCACCGGGGTGCCCAGCAGCGCCACCAGCGAGAAGCACATCGCCATGCGGTGGTCGTCGTAGGTGTCGATTTCTGCGTTGGCAATCAGTTGCGCCGGCGGCGTCACGCTGATGCTGTCTTGCGTTTCCACCACGCTGGCGCCCACTTTTCGCAGCTCGGTGGCCATTGCCGCCAGGCGGTCGGTTTCCTTCACGCGCCAGCTTTCCACGTTGCGGATGGTGGTGGTGCCGTTGGCGGCCAGCGCGGCCACGGCAATGGTCATCGCCGCATCCGGAATGTGGTTGAGGTCCACGTCTATGGCTTGCAGGCCGCCCGCCGGGGCGCGTGCCTCGATCCAGTTGTCGCCCATGGTGATCTGGGCCCCCATCAGCGCCAGTGCGTCGGCAAATTTCACGTCGCCCTGGATACTGCTGCGGCCAACCCCTTCCACGCGTACCGGGCCGCCTGCCAGCGTGCCAGCCGCCAGGAAGTAGGACGCGCTGGAGGCGTCGCCTTCCACGTGAATCTCGCCAGGGCTGGTGTAACGTTGGCCGCGCGCGATGGTGAAGCGCTGCCAGCCGTCGCGCTGCACCTGCACGCCAAAGCGCGCCATCAGGTTCAGCGTGATCTCGATATACGGTTTGGAGATCAGCTCGCCCACCACCTCGATGGTGACGTCTTCGCCGGTGAGTGGCAGCGCCATCAGCAGGGCGGTGAGGAACTGGCTGGAGACATTGCCTTTTACCGGAATGACCTGGCCGGCGGTCAGGCTGGCCGGCTTGATCTGCAGCGGCGGGTAGCCGTCGTTACCCAGGTAATCGATATCGGCACCGGCTACGCGTAGCGCGTCCACCAGGTCGCCTATCGGGCGTTCGTGCATACGCGGTACGCCGTGCAGGTGGTAGCGGCCCTGCATCAGCGCCAGCGCGGCGGTGAGCGGGCGGAACGCCGTGCCGGCGTTGCCCAGGAACAGGTCGGCGTCTTTCACGCTAAAGGCACCGCCAGTGCCGTGCACCAGGAAGTCACGGCTATCGCCTTGCTGCTCGACGCGCACGCCCAGTGTGGCGAGTGCTTCCAGCATGCGGCGGATATCGTCGGAGTCCAGCAGGTCACGCACCAGCGTGCTGCCTTCTGCCAGCGCGGCCAACAGCAGGGTACGGTTGGAAATGCTCTTGGAGCCGGGCAGTTTGATGCGGCCGGCCAGCGGGCCAATGGGCTGTAGGTGTAGTTGTTCCATGATGTTCTTGTCTGTTTTGCTGCAGGGAGGGGCCCTGCCGGGTGATCTCGGCAACGACTGTACCCGTATTGTGCGCTGCCACGCAAACGCCTCTTTTTGTACTGCTTGCGCTACAATTGCCGGTTTTGATTCAAGGTCTTCGCCATGCCTACGCTCAAACCCGTCATTACCATCGACGGCCCTTCCGCTTCCGGCAAGGGCACGGTGGCTGCCCTGGTGGCACAGCAGCTGGGGCTGCATTATCTGGATTCCGGCGCCCTGTACCGCCTGACGGCGCTGTACGCGCTGCGTGAAGGCGTCAGCTGGGAAGACGAGCAGAACGTGGCCCGCCTGGCAGCCCAGCTGCCGGCGTCTTTTCACGACGATAAAGCCTGGCTGGGCGAAGCCGATGTGAGCGCTGCCATTCGCGCCGAAGATATCGGCATGGGTGCCTCGAAAGTGGCCGCGCTACCTGCCGTGCGTGCCGCGCTACTGACCCGTCAACGTGATTTTCTGGTGCCGCCTGGCCTGGTAGCCGATGGCCGCGATATGGGTTCGGTGGTGTTTCCGCGTGCGGAATTGAAGGTTTTTCTGACCGCATCCGCCGAAGTCCGGGCCGAACGGCGCTATAAGCAGTTGATCGCAAAAGGGGAATCTGCTAACCTCGTTCAGATTCAGCAGGATATTTCCGATCGTGACGCGCGCGACGCGGCACGGGCGGTTGCCCCGCTAAGACAAGAGCCGGATGCCCACTTGCTGGACACCTCGGACCTCACCATCGAACAAGCGGTGGCGCAGGTACTGTCGTGGTTCGACAAGGCCCGTGGCACCGGCCATTAATTTTTTGTAAGCCGCCGTTTGTCATACCTTGCGCTGACGGCGTATGAAAAACCTAACCCCGCGTGACGCAAGGCATGCCTGAGAGTACATCTGATGACTACCCTCGTTATGGATAGCTTCGCCGCCCTGTTCGAAGAGAGCTTGGCTCTGCAAGAAATGCGTGCTGGTGAAGTAATCACCGCTGAAGTCGTTGGCATCGATTCCAACTTCGTGACCGTTAACGCCGGCCTGAAGTCCGAATCCCTGATCCCGGTTGAAGAGTTCAAGAACGACAACGGCCAAGTTGAAGTTGCCATCGGCGATTTCGTTACTGTTGCGATCGACTCCCTGGAAAACGGCTTTGGCGAAACCAAGCTCTCCCGTGAAAAAGCCAAACGTCTGGCTGCATGGGTTGACCTGGAAGAGGCTCTGGAAGCTGGCAAGATCCTGTCCGGCGTTATCAGCGGCAAAGTCAAAGGTGGCCTGACCGTTATGGTTAACGGCATCCGCGCCTTCCTGCCGGGTTCCCTGGTTGACGTACGTCCGGTGAAAGACACCACTCCGTACGAAGGCAAGGAAGTTGAGTTCAAGGTTATCAAACTGGACCGCAAGCGTAACAACGTTGTTGTTTCCCGTCGTGCCGTTCTGGAAGAAACCCTGGGCGAAGAGCGCAAAGCGCTGCTGGAAACCCTGCGTGAAGGTGCCATCATCAAAGGTATCGTCAAGAACATCACCGACTACGGTGCGTTCGTTGACCTGGGCGGTATCGATGGTCTGCTGCACATTACCGACCTGGCTTGGCGCCGTGTTAAGCACCCGTCCGAAGTTCTGGCTGTTGGCGACGAAGTAGAAGCCAAAGTCCTGAAGTTCGATCAGGAGAAGAACCGCGTATCCCTGGGTCTGAAGCAACTGGGCGAAGATCCGTGGGTGGGCCTGTCCCGTCGTTACCCGTCCGGCACCCGTCTGTTCGGCAAGGTAACCAACCTGACCGACTACGGCGCGTTCGTGGAAATCGAACAAGGCATCGAAGGCTTGGTACACGTGTCCGAAATGGACTGGACCAACAAGAACGTACACCCGTCCAAGGTAGTTCAGGTTGGCGACGAAGTTGAAGTGATGATCCTGGAAATCGACGAAGACCGTCGTCGTATCAGCCTGGGCATGAAACAGTGCCAGGCTAACCCATGGAACGAGTTCGCTGACAACTTCAAGAAAGGCGACAAGCTGAAAGGCGCGATCAAGTCGATCACCGATTTCGGCGTGTTCGTTGGCCTGCCTGGCGGTATCGACGGCCTGGTTCACCTGTCCGACCTGTCCTGGAACGAAACCGGCGAAGACGCTGTGCGCAAGTTCAAGAAGGGTGACGAGGTTGAAGCCATCGTTCTGTCCATCGACGTGGAAAAAGAGCGTATCTCCCTGGGCATCAAACAGCTGGAAGGCGATCCGTTCAACAACTACGTAGCCATGAACGACAAAGGCGCGCTGGTTAAAGGTACCGTGAAGACCGTTGACGCCAAAGGCGCCGCCGTGACTCTGGACACCGACGTTGAAGGCTACCTGCGTGCTTCCGAACTGTCCCGCGACCGCGTTGAAGACGCTCGCTCGGTTCTGAAAGAAGGCGACGAAGTTGAGGCTGTGATCATTGCTGTTGATCGCAAGTCCCGCGCTATCAGCCTGTCGATCAAAGCCAAGGACGCACAGGAAGAAAAAGCAGCCATGTCCGCTATCGGCGCTGGCGACTCCAACGTGTCCGCTGGTACCACCAGCCTGGGCGCGCTGCTGAAAGCTAAACTGTCCGGCGGCAACGAATAAGTGATGGACATGACCAAATCTGAGCTTATAGCGAGGCTTGCCGAGCGTTATCCTCAGTTGGTCGCCAAAGATGCTGAGCTGGCTGTTAAAACCATTCTGGATGCAATGGCCAGCAGCTTGGCAAAAGGGCAGCGGATCGAAATCCGCGGTTTTGGTAGCTTCGATCTGAACTACCGTCCGCCGCGGATGGGCCGCAATCCCAAGTCTGGCTCCAGCGTTGTCGTTCCTGAGAAATACGTGCCTCACTTCAAGGCAGGTAAAGAACTGAGAGAGCGGGTTGATCTGACCGGTTCGAACGACTAAGCAGTTTTTTTGCCTGTCCCAAAGCGCCGCAGCTTGTCTGCGGCGCTTTTTTTATCTGCGCTTTACTTGGGAGGGGTGTCGCTTTCGTTTAAACTTGCAGCATTGCGACGATGCGAAAGCCCCCGATGCGTTATCTCTTCCGCTTGTTTGAGCTGCTCGTACTGGTGTTGTTGATTGCCGTTACCGTGCAAAACAGCGCTGTAGTGGAATTCAAGCTGTTCTTTGGCCAGACCTGGCAAGCCCCGCTGATTCTGCTGTTGCTGATTTTCTTTGTGGCCGGTGCCCTGATTGGCCTGGTGGCCACGTTTGCCTACTCTTTGCGTGTACGCCGCGAGCTGTCGCAGCTCAAGAAAGAGCTGCGCTCGCGCCAGAGCAGCAAAGTGGTGGTCGACCCCAGCGATGCCCTGGCTGACTAAGCCGTCCTGTTTTTTGCTCCGAGGTTGAATTTTGGATATCGATTTGTGGTGGCTGTTACTGTTTCCGGCCTTTTTCGGCCTGGGATGGTTGGCCGCACGCGTAGACATGCGTGCAGTACTGAAGCAGGCGCGGGAAGTGCCTGCCGGTTTTTATAAAGGTCTGGACGCGCTGGTAGACGACCAGACCGACGTGGCCGCCCGTTCGCTGTCCGAGGTGGCACGCGCCCACCCGCACGCGCTGGAAGTGCAGCTCAGCCTGGGCAAGCTGTACCGCCGCCGTGGCGAGAATGACCGCGCCATCCGCCTGCACCAGCAGGTACTGGAGCTACCCGACCTGACGCGCGAGCAAAAGGCGCTGGTGCGCTTCGAGCTGTCGCAAGACTTTCACAAGGCTGGCCTGGTAGACCGCGCCGAAGAGATTCTGGTCAAGCTGCTGGATAGCCAGACCATGGGCCGCGCCGCGCGCGAACAGTTGCTTTCCATCTACCAGCAAGACCGCGACTGGGCCAAGGCCATCGCCACCGCGCTGGAGTTGCGCAGCGATGCGCATAGCTTCCAGCACGAAGTGGCACAGTTCTACTGCGAGCTGGCGCAGGGCGCGCTGTACCAGTCTGATTACGATAAGGCACACGAGGCGGTGAAAAACGCCTTTGCGGCCAACCGCAAGTGCGTGCGCGCCAGCATCCTGCTGGGTGATATCGAAACTGCGCAGGGTAAGCACGAGGCGGCCATCGCGGCGTGGCAAGCCATCGAAAAGCAAAACTACGAATACCTGGCCATGGTGGCCGAGCGCCTGTTCGATGCCTACGAATCGCTGGGCAAGCCGCAGGAGGGCATTGCCTTGCTGCGTGGCTACCAGCGTACCTTCTCGCAGCTGGAACTGACCGACCTGCTGTACCAGAAGGTCGCCACCTACGAAGGCGAAGCCCGTGCGCTGGAAGCCGCCCGCGAAGCGGTACACGCGCGCCCCAGCCTGCTGGGGGTGTACCGCCTGGTCGAGTCGCAGATGGACGAGCTCAGCACCGAAGGCCGCCTGGACGCCGAAGTGGCGCGTGCGCTGATCATGAAGCACGCACAGCGCCTGACCGTACACCGTTGCAAACGCTGCAACTTCCGCTCGCGGGCCTTCTTCTGGCATTGCCCCGCCTGCGGCGAGTGGGAAAGCTTTACGCCCAACCGCTCCGAAAACCACTGAACCGAATACGCGACAAGAAAGACAGGAAAACATGAACCCGTTAATGGCACATGGCTTTGCGGCCAACGTTAATTCGCCGGTACTGGTGGCGCTGGATTTTGCCACCGCAGACGCCGCACTGGCCTTTGCTTCCCGTCTGGACCCCTCGCAGTGCCGCCTGAAAGTAGGCAAGGAACTGTTTACCGCTGCGGGCCCGCAGCTGCTGGAGCAGTTGGCCGCACGCGGCTTCCAGGTATTTCTGGATCTGAAATTCCACGACATCCCCAATACCGTGGCGCACGCCTGCAAGATGGCCGCCGAAGCCGGGGTGTGGATGGTGAACGTGCACGCCAGTGGCGGCCGCCGCATGATGGAAGCCTCGGCTGACGCGCTGGCGCAGTACAGCCAGCGCCCCTTGCTGATTGCCGTGACCGTACTCACCAGCATGGACGCGGCCGACTTGCTGGAAATCGGCGTGACCGTGCCACCGCAAGAGCACGTGCTGCGCCTGGCGCGTCTCACCCGCGACAGCGGCCTGGACGGCGTGGTGTGCTCGGCACAGGAAGCCGGCGTACTGAAAGCCGAGCTGGGCCAGGACTTCAAACTGGTGACGCCGGGTATCCGCCTGGCCGACAGCGCCGCCGACGACCAGCGCCGCGTGATGACGCCGGTGGCCGCCCTGCAAGCCGGCTCCGACTACCTGGTAATCGGCCGCCCCATCACCCGCGCCGACGACCCGTTGATGGTGCTGAACAAGATCAATGCCGACATCCAGGCCTACCAGGCCAGCCGGGCCTGAGCCGAGGTAGCCCATGACCCTGATGCAACAGCTGGGCCTGAGCCCGCAAGAATTGACCCGCAGCCTGACCAATAGCCGCGTGCTGGTGGTGGGCGACGTGATGCTGGACCGCTACTGGTTTGGCGATGTATCGCGCATCTCGCCGGAAGCCCCGGTGCCGGTGGCCAAGATTGCCCGTATGGAAGAGCGTGCTGGTGGTGCGGCCAACGTGGCGCGCAACATCGCCAGCCTGGGCGGCAAAGCCACCATTCTGTCGGTAGTAGGCGACGATGAAGCCGCTACCGCACTGACACGGCTGATGGAAAGCGACGGCATTACCCCGTCGTTCAAGCGCGACCCCGGTATTTCCACCACCATCAAACTGCGCGTCGTAGCGCGCCAGCAGCAGCTGATCCGCCTGGATTTCGAAGACGCGCCCAGCCACGAGATTCTGGCAGACAAGCTGGACGACTACGCCGCCATCGTGGCCGAACACGATGTGGTGATTCTGTCCGACTACGGCAAGGGTGGCCTGACCCACGTCAGCCGTATGATCGAACTGGCGCGCGCCGCCGGCAAGCCGGTGCTGATCGACCCCAAGGGCGACGATTACAGCAAGTACGCCGGTGCCACGCTGCTCACGCCTAACCGTAGCGAGTTCAAGCAGGTAGCAGGTAGCTGGCAGAACGACGAACAACTGGCCGCCAAAGCACAAGCGTTGCGTAGCCAGCTGCAGCTGGACGCGCTGCTGGTGACGCGCAGCGAAGAGGGCATGACGCTGTACCGCGAAGCCGGTGCCGTGCACGAACCTACTCTGGCGCAAGAGGTGTACGACGTCTCCGGCGCCGGCGATACCGTTATCGGCACCCTGGGCCTGATGTTGGCCGCAGGGTTGGACATGCCCTTGGCCATGCGCCTGGCCAACGCCGCTGCCGGCATCGTGGTGGCCAAGCTGGGTACCGCCGTGTGCCACCAGCGCGAGCTGTTTGCCTTGTAATAATCCAGCCTAGCAAGGAGCGGATGATGATCTGGTACGAGCAGGTATTGCAGTTCTGGTTCGGCGGCAGCAGCGACGACATGCTGGCCCTGCCGCGCGACGCCTGGTTCAAGAAAGATCCGGTGTTTGACGGCATCATCCGCGAGCGTTTTGCGCCCTTGCTGGCCGAGTTGGCCGCAGGCACGTTGCAACCCGACGCTGGCGACGCGCGCCAGGTGCTGGCCTGGCTGATCGTGGCCGACCAGTTTCCGCGCAACCTGTACCGTGGCCAGGCGCAGGCCTTTGCTACCGACGCGCAGGCCTTGGCCGCCAGCCACGCCGCACTGGCGGCACGGCTGGATATCCGTCTGCCGCCGGTGGCGCGCTGGTTTGTCTACCTGCCGCTGGAGCACAGCGAGCAGCTGGCCGACCAGGAAGCATCCGTGCGCCGCTTCGAGAGCCTGCCGCATGGCAGCCCGGGGCGCGACAATGTAATCGACTTTGCCCGGCGGCATCACGAGATCGTCGCCCGTTTCGGCCGTTTTCCGCACCGCAACGCGGCGCTGGGGCGGCCGTCTACCCAGGACGAGCTGACCTTTCTGGCCCAGCCAGGCAGCGCCTTCTGAACGCATATAAGGAACAAGCATGACTATCGTAGTGACCGGTGCGGCCGGCTTTATCGGCTCCAATATCGTGAAGGCGCTGAACGCGCGCGGCGAAACCGACATCCTTGCGGTGGATAACCTCAGCAAGGGTGACAAGTTTGTCAACCTGGTGGGCTGCGAAATCAGCGACTACCTGGACAAGCAGGACTTCATCAGCCTGATCGGCAGTGGCGATTTCGACGGTGAAATCACCGCCATCCTGCATCAGGGTGCCTGCTCCGACACCATGAACCACGACGGCAAGTACATGATGGAGAACAACTACCAGTACACGCTGGAGCTGTTCGAATTCTGCCAGGCCGAGGAAATCCCCTTCCTGTACGCCAGCAGCGCCGCCACCTACGGCAAGGGCACTACCTTCAAGGAAGACCGCCAGTACGAAGGCCCGCTCAATGTGTACGGCTACTCCAAGTTCCTGTTCGACCAGATCCTGCGCCGCCGCATGGCCGAAGGCCTGACCGCACAAGTGGCCGGCTTTCGCTACTTCAACGTGTACGGCCCGCAAGAGCAGCACAAAGGCCGCATGGCTTCGGTGGCCTTCCACAACTTCAACCAGTACCGCGAAACCGGCAAGGTGAAGCTGTTTGGCGGCTACGACGGCTACGCCGACGGCACGCAGAGCCGCGATTTCGTGTCGGTGGAAGACGTGGTGAAGGTGAACCTGTACTTCCTGGATAACCCGGACAAGAGCGGCATCTTCAACCTGGGTTCCGGCCGTGCGCAGCCGTTCAACGACGTGGCCGTGGCCACCGTCAACGCCTGCCGCCGCCACGAAGGCAAGCCGGCACTGACGCTGCCCGAGCTGGTAGAGCAGGGCATTCTGGAATACATCGACTTCCCGGACGCGCTGAAAGGCAAGTACCAGAGCTTCACCCAGGCCGATATCGGCAAGCTGCGCAGCGCCGGTTACAGCGATGCCATGCTCACCGTAGAGCAGGGCGTGGACCGCTACGTGGACTGGCTGATGAGCCGATGAGTCGCCACGCCGCCCTGCCGGTACGCGTGGCAGCGCGTTTGCTGCTGCGCGACCCCGACGGGCGGGTGCTGCTGTTCCCTTACCGGCCGCCCGCACAGGGCGGCCGTATTGTTTACTGGTTCACTCCTGGCGGTGGCGTGCACGCCGGCGAAAGCCTGGCGCAGGCCGCCTGCCGCGAATGCCTGGAGGAAACGGGCTACGCGCTGGCCGACCCTGGCGAGCCACTGGCGCGGCGGCAGTTTGCCATGCGCCTGCCGGACGGGGGCGAGGTGTGGGCCGACGAGCATTACTTTCACGTACGGGTTGGCCGCATCGCCCTGCAACAGGATGGCTGGAGCGTGCAGGAGCGCGCCAGCATGGGCGCGGGGCGCTGGTTTGATGCGGCCGAGCTGGCTCACCCGCCAGAGCCTGTTTTTCCAGAACACCTGCCGGCCATGCTGGCAGCAGCCGATGCGCGCGACGCACGGGCCGCGCCACCTGACGTGCGCGATGGCGACACGCTTGTGCCCAAAAAATGAGCATTACTGTTGCCAGGCGGCGATAGCTGATAACATCAGGCTATTGAAATTGCCAGGATTGTAAAGCCATGAAATGCCCCTTCTGCGGCTGCGCCGATACCCAGGTGGTAGATTCCCGCGTCAGCGAAGACGGCAGCAGCATACGTCGCCGCCGCCGCTGTACCAGCTGCGACAAGCGCTTTACAACCTTTGAAACCGCCGAAGTCCGCATGCCGCAAGTGGTAAAAACCGGCGGCCACCGCACCGAATTCGACGTGGAGAAGGTACGCACCAGTTTCCTGCGCGCGCTGCACAAGCGCCCGGTGTCCACCCCGCTGGTAGACGACGCCATCAACCGCATCAGCCAGCGCCTGTTGCAGCTGGGCGAGCGCGAGGTGTCCAGCCGCTATATCGGCGAAATGGTAATGAACGAGCTGGCCAAGCTGGATAAAGTGGCTTACGTGCGCTTTGCTTCGGTGTACAAGAGCTTCCAGGATATTTCCGAGTTCACCGACGCCATCGAGGAAATACAGGGCAAAGGCTAAGGCCGGCCCAGGCCGTAGCAGCCGCCATGGTGCGGTGAACCAGACAACCCTGTCGTGCGCGGCAGGGTTTTTCATACCTGGAACTTAAGGGGGAAGGACGTGAATACTTGCCTGCGACCAGTGGCCGAGCAGGATGCCGCTGCGCTGTTTGCGCTGGTGGACGCCCACCGCGCCGCGCTGGCGAGCTGGCTGCCGTGGGTGGCGGCCACCCATAGCCAGCAAGATAGCCTGGCTTTTCTGCAGCATAGCGCGGTGGCGCGCCAGCAAGGCAGCCAGTACGACTGGCTGATTCTGGTGGATGGCCAGCTGGCCGGCGTGTGCGGTCTGCATAGCGTGTCTGCGGCCAACCGCCGTGCTTGTGTGGGTTACTGGCTGGCGCCACCTTACGTTGGCCGCGGCGTGATGCAGGCGGCGTTGCAGCAGCTGTGCGGGCAGGCATTTGGCACGCTGGGTCTACAGCGCCTCGTAATCGACCCGGCACTGGCGAATGTGCGCAGCATCGCGGTGGCGCAGCGTGCAGGCTTCCGTTTCGAGGGCATACTGCGCCAGCATTTATGGCTGCACGGCCAGGCGCACGACGCTGCCTGCTACAGCCTGCTGGCCACGGAATGGGCAGTACGCCAGCATGGGCAGGCTTGACGATGGCTGGCGGCCAACCTTAGTCTGTTGGCTCGCACTTCCATAAGAAAGCCTGACATGACCTCCGCCGTTACCCTACGCCCGCTTGAACCTGCCGACGCCGATGCGTTGTTCTCCCTCGTCGATAGCAGCCGCGATAGCCTGTCGCAGTGGCTGCCCTGGGTGGATACCACCCGCAGCGCCGCCGATTCGCTTACCTTCATCCAGCATACCCAAGCCGAGCGCGACGCCGGCCGCGTTCATACCTGGCTGATTCTGGCCGACGGCCAGCCCGCTGGCGTGTGCGACCTGCACGGCGTGAGCTTGCTGAACCTGCATGGCTCTATCGGCTACTGGCTGGCCGATGCCTACGTTGGCCGCGGCTATCTGCCACAGGCGCTGGCCCAGGTGCTGCATACCGCGTTTGCCGAGCTGGGTCTGAACCGTGTGGATATCGTGAGTGCGGCGGCCAACCTGCGCAGCTGCGCGGTGGCAGAGCGTAGCGGCTTTACCCAGGAAGGCGTGCTGCGCGGCTATCTGCGTATCCGCGAGCGTTTCTGGGATGCCCGCATCTACAGCCTGCTGGCAGCCGACTGGCGTGCCGCGCAAGGGCAGGCATGATGAGCGAGCCACTTGGCCTGCTGCCGCAAGATTTCCCCTATATGCAGCAGGCCTTGCGCCTGGCTGCCGCGGCGACCCGCCGTGCCGCGCCCAACCCCGGCGTCGGTTGCGTGCTGGTGCGCGATGGCCAGGTGATAGGCGAGGGCGCTACCCTGCGTGTCGGGGGCGATCATGCCGAAATCCAGGCTATCAAGGACTGCTACGCCCGTGGCCATAGCCCGGCCGGCGCCACCGCCTACGTCACGCTGGAGCCGTGCAGCCATTATGGCCGTACCCCGCCGTGTGCCGAGCGGCTGATCAAGGAAAACATCGGCCGCGTGGTGGCCGCCATGGTGGACCCGTACCACGAAGTAGCCGGGCGCGGCATTGCCATGCTCAACGCGGCCGGCATTCCGGCGGTGGCCGGCTGCCTGCAAGCCGAGGCACAGTACGTGCACCGTGGTTTCCTGTCGCGTGTTACGCGCCAGCGCCCCTGGGTCACGCTGAAGGCCGCCGCTACGCTGGATGGTAAGACGGCGCTGCTCAATGGCGTCAGCCAGTGGATTACCGGCCCCGACGCCCGCCGCGACGTGCAGCAGCTGCGTGCGGCCAACTGTGCCATGCTCACCGGCAGTGGTACTGTGCTGGCCGACGACCCGCAGCTCACCGTGCGCGATGTGGCCGTGCCGCGCCAGCCGCTGCGCGTGGTGGTGGACAGCCAACTGGCCACGCCGCCCGCTGCACGCATTTACGATACTGCCGTGGCGCCCACCCTGCTGGTGACTGCGGTGGCGGATGCCACGCTGCATGCGCCGTATCTGGCCCGCGGCGTACAAATACGTGTGTTGCCTGCGCCAGATCAGCACGTGGATTTGCCGGCACTGCTACAAAGCCTGGCGGCCGATGGCATCAACCAGCTGATGGTGGAGGCCGGTGCCGGCCTGAACGGTGCCTTGGTGCAAGCCGGGCTGGTGGACGACATCGTGCTCTACCTGGCGCCTTATCTGGCTGGTGACGCAGCCCGTGGCCTGTTTGCCTGGCCGGCGCTACAGTCGCTGGACGACAAGCTGGCGCTGCATATCCGTGATACCCGCATGGTGGGGCGTGATCTGCGCCTGACTTTGCAACCTGACTCTAACCCGAGCTGATCCCCGCATGCTGCTGACCGAACACACCCTGTACCGTCTGGCCCACGCCACTTTGCTGGCCCTGGGTTCTAGCAATGAAGAAGCCGCCGTGGTGGCGCAACACCTGGTGGAGGCCAACCTGAAAGGCCACCCCAGCCACGGCGTGGGCATGTTGCCGTTTTATGTGGAAAGTGTGCGCAACGGCACCTTGCAGCCGGGCGAGCCGGCCTGGCTGCTGAACGATAGCGGCGCCATCCTGCAGTTTGACGGCGAGCGCGGTTACGGCCAGCGCGTGGTGCGCGAAGCGGTGGACGCTGCCATCGAGCGTGTGGCGCAGACCGGCATCGTGCTGCTGACCGTGCGCAACAGCCACCATATGGGCCGCATTGGCAGCTATGGCGAGCAGGTGGCGGCCGCGGGCAAGGTGGGTTTGTTCTTTGTCAACGTCACCGACTTTCCGCAGCCGCTGGTGGCCCCGTTTGGCGGCTCTGCCGCGCGCTTTGGTACCAACCCCTTGTGCGTGGCGTTTCCGGCAGGCGAGCGCGAGCCACCGTTCATTCTGGATTTCGCCACCAGCATGGTGGCCTACGGCAAGACGCGGGTCGCCTATCTGGCGGGTAAGACGTTTGACGAAGAAGTCATGCTGGACGCAGCCGGCCAGCCTACGGCCAACCCTGCGGCCATGCACGAGCAGCCTACCGGAGCGCTGCGCCCCATCGCGGCGCACAAGGGCGGTGGCCTGGTGGCGGCTATCGAGTTTCTGGCCGGCCTGCTGTCGGGCGGGGGCACCCTGCAGCCGGGCAATGCCCGCCTGGGCGGCATCATGAACAACCTGACCGCCGTCATCATCGACCCGGAAGCCGTCGCCGACGTAAGCTGGTTACGTGAGGAATACGATGCCATGGCCGCCTATATCCGCAGCTCGCCAGCCCCGGCCGGGCAAGCGCCGCTGATGCTGGCCGGCCAGCCGGAGCGCCAGCGCGCAGCAGACGCCGCCGTACACGGTGTAGAGATGTCAGATAATGAATGGGCAGCCATACTGGGTGCTGCGCGTAGTGCAGGGGTGCCCGCCCCCGAGCTGTTGTAAGGAAGCAAGACCATGCCTCAGGACAAGATGGACGACGCACTGGACGCCTACCTGCGTCTCTTGGACAGCAAAGGTGCCGATGCCGAGGTCATCGCTTATCGCCGCCGCATTCTGGCTAGGCTGAACCAGATTTTACGCAGCCAGCGCGGCGGTACGGATATCTACCGCGCCGCCGTGGACGCCTTGCTGTCGCTATGCCCGCCGGGCGACCGCGCCGGCGCCATGACCGCAGCGCGCGAGTACTATTATTTCTGGCTGGATGACGTCAAAAAGCTGGCCGCGCTGAACGCCCGTGACGGCTTTACCACCCACCATATCCGGCTGCCGGCGCACGGCAGTTTTGAAAGCCTGCAGCAGCGTATGCAGAGCGACGGCTTTACCCAGTACCCGCCCTCGCTGGATATTTATCTGGGCCAGCTGTACGAGCTGGGCTCGGATGAAAGCATGCTGGCCGAGCGCGGCGAGCTGATTCGCCCGCTGCTCTACCTGCTGCATGGCCACCCGCACCACCCGGATAGCTTTCGTACCGCCATTGATGCCATGCTGCTGCACCTGGGCGACAGCCAGGCGCGTGATACCTTCCTGATTATTGCGCGCGAATTTTTCTACTACTGGATATCGTTTCCCGACGCCGGCGTACGCGCCGCACCGCGCCCGGCCTGAGCCCGTCCGAACAGACAATTGCCGCACTGCGCGGCTGCAGGCATCATCAGAGCCTTGTTTATCCAAGGTGCCTGCCATGACCCACTCCGCTTACCCGCAGCTGGAAACCGCCTTTACCCGCCTGTACCGCTACCAGCACCTGGCCGCTATCGCCGGCTGGGATCAGGCTGCCATGATGCCATCCAAAGGTAACGATGCCCGCGCGGCAGCCATGGCAGAGCTGCAGGTGCTGATGCACCACACGCTGACCGACCCGGCCTTGCGCGGCCTGTTCGATGCGGCCAACAGCGAAGCACTGACGCCGGTACAGCAAGCCAGCCTGCGCGAGATGCGCCGCGAGTGGCAAAATGCCAACCTGTTGCCCGCCAGCCTGGTCGAGGCCAAAAGCCTGGCCGGCAGCCGCTGCGAGCACGCCTGGCGTAGCCAGCGCAAAGCCAACGACTGGCAAGGCTTTCTGCAGAACTTCCGCGAGGTGGTCAAGCTGTCGCGCGAGGAAGCGCAATACCTGTCCGACGCCACCGGCGTATCGCGCTACGACGCCCTGATGAACCTGTACGAGCCAGGCATGAACAGCGCCGAAGTGCAGCGCATTTTCGACGACGTGAAAAGCTGGCTGCCAGGCCTGATCCGCGACACCATGCAAAAGCAGGCGGGCGAACAGGTACTGCAAGCGCAGGGCCCGTTTGCCATCGAAGCGCAGCGCGCGCTGGGTATCGAGGTGATGGGGGTGCTGGGCTTCGACTTTGACGCAGGCCGCCTCGACGTATCGGTGCACCCGTTCTGCGGTGGCGTCGCCGAAGACGTGCGCATTACCACCCGTTACCGGGACGACGATTTCGTGCAAAGCCTGATGGGCATCGTGCACGAAACGGGCCACGCCCGTTACGAGCAAGGCTTGCCGCGCGAGCTGGCGCATCTGCCCGTAGGCCACGCCCGCTCCATGGGCATACACGAAAGCCAGAGCCTGTCGTTTGAAATGCAGCTGGGCCGTAACCCGGCCTTCTTGCAGCTGATTGCGCCGCTGGTGAAAAAGCACCTGGGCGAGCAACCGGCTTTCGATGCGGCCAACCTGGGCCTGCTGTACAGCCGTGTCCGCCCAGGCTATATCCGTGTCGATGCCGACGAGCTGACCTATCCGGCGCACGTGATTCTGCGCTTCGAGATCGAGCGTGCGCTGATCGAAGGCGAGATCGAGGCCGAAGATATTCCGGCGCTGTGGGATGAAAAAATGATGGCCTATCTGGGCGTGGATACCCGCGGCAATTACCAGAATGGCTGCCTGCAGGATATTCACTGGACCGATGGCAGCTTTGGCTACTTCCCTAGCTACACGCTGGGTGCCATGTATGCAGCGCAGTACTTTGCCACCATCCGCCAGCAATACCCGGATCTGGATAGCCGTATTGCTGCTGGCGACCTGGCACCGGTATTTGACTGGCTACAGGCCAATATCTGGCAGCAGGCCAGTTTGTGGAGCACGCCGGAGCTGGTACGCCGTGCCACCGGTGAAAGCCTGAACCCTGCGCATTTCCGCGCGCATTTACAGGCGCGTTATCTGGGCGGCTAATGGCTATATTTGCCCGAGCTGTGTGTGAGCATATTATGCTGACAATGCGCAGTTAATCGGAATAATACCCCGCATAAATCACTTCCTCGGAAGATGTGCGGGGTGTTTTACATATAACGCTTTATAAGTTATGTGTTTAATATGCGCTGTATGTATCGAAATAAAAGAAGATGTGATGTCACTATTTCACCCTTGCTTAATTAGCAGTATAAATCTTTATAAAGGGGCGTAGCGACACGCCCGGATATCATAAGAACATCATCACACGAGGCAGGCGCTAGCGCGCACTGTGGCCTGACAGGGGAGAAACATGTCGACGGGGCAGCAAGTTTTGGCACCTTACGACATCGAAAAGGTGCTGTTTCATAGCCTGGATGTGATACCCATCCCGGCGCTGGTTTCTACCTCGGACCCAGCTCTGGAGGGCAAACGTAACCATCTGTTCATCAACAAGGCCTTCTTGCAGCAGATCGGCTACACCGCCGAGGAAATGCCCGATATGCTCAGCTGGTTCCAGCTGGCGTATCCCGACCCTGTTTACCGGCAACAGGTTATTCGCGAGTGGCAAGAGGCCGTAGAAGACAGCCTGGCGCGGGGTGAAAATGTTGCCGAGACCAGTGCCATGGTGCGTTGCAAGAGTGGCGAGCGGCGCTGGTTTATCGTCGCCGCACAGATCAAGGCCGAGGTCTTGCCATCCTGGCATATCGTTACTTTTCGCGATGTGCACGATCTGCATTGCATGGTGGAAGAAAACCGCCGCCTGTCCATTACCGACACGCTTACCCAGCTGGCTAACCGCCGCGAGGCGCAGATGCAGCTGGAGCTTGCCCGCAATGCCTTCTTGCACCGCGACCAGCCATTTAGCGTCCTGCTATGCGATGTCGATTATTTCAAGGCGCTGAATGACCGTTTCGGCCACAGCTGTGGCGACGAGGCGTTGTGCCTGTTGTCTGCTACCTTGCAAGCTTGCGCGCGTCAGGGCGACTGTGTGGCGCGTTGGGGCGGGGAAGAGTTCCTGCTGTTGCTGCCTGCTACCAACTTGTCGGGTGCCATTGTCATGGCGCAGCGCATTCGCAGCCTGGTCGCACAAATTACCTTGCCGTGGGAGAACGCGCCTTCGCTGAGTGTAAGCATAGGCTGTGCCACCATGATGCCCGAGCTGACGCTGGATAGCCTGATCCAGCAGGCCGACATGGCGTTGTATCGAGCCAAGGCGGCCGGCCGCAATTGTGTGATGGCCTGATCGTTTTACTGTGGCATGGCTTGTCTCTACTTTTATTAAATTTTATTGAAAACAAGCCTTAAGCGTAGTTATACGGATGGCCGCCATATTGCGCTGCACTATGCTCAAATCATGTCAAACCTTCTGGGGCTCATGATGTGGTTCAGCAATAGACTGATAGCGCAGCTGGAAAGCGCGGCAGAGGCAGCGCTGGGCGGGCAGGTGGCGGACTGGCAGCTACAGGGCAACAGCCGCTGGCAGAGCCTGGGCGGCAAGCTGCAGCAATTGTGGCTGCACCTGCACGGTACCGCCCAGCAAGAGGCAGACCGCAGCCGTATCCTGGCTGATCAGCTTGCAGCGCAGCAGGCACAGCTGCTGCAGGTGCAGCAAACACTGGATCTGGTGCAGGGGCGGTTTGCCCTGGTGAGCCAGGCGGCCTCCGAAGGTTTGTGGGACATGAGCGTAGAAGCTGGCGATGCGCTTAACCCCAATAATGTTTTCTGGTGGTCGGGGCAGTTTCGCGCCTTGCTGGGTTTTCGCGACGAGCGTGATTTCCCCGATGTGCTGGGTAGCTGGTCCAGCCGCTTGCACCCGGAAGACAAGGACCGCACTCTCAATGCCTTTGCGGCCCACTTGGGCGACCGCAGCGGGCGCACGCCTTACGATATCGAATACCGCCTGCAACACCGCGATGGCAGCTATCGCTGGTTTCGTGCGCGCGGTGCCACCTTGCGAGACACCCAAGGTGTGCCATTACGCGTAGCCGGCTCGCTGGTGGATATTCACGAGCATAAGCAGCAGCAGGCAGCGCTGGCACGCAGTATGGCCAGATTCGAGCTAGGTTGCCGTATGCTGGCCGAGGGGCTGTGGGATATGGAGGTCACCACTGACAACCCGCTGAATCCGGACAATGCCTTTTGGTGGTCGCAGCAGTTTCGCGAGCTGCTAGGCTTTCGCGACGAAACCGACTTCCCCAATGTGCTGAACAGCTGGGCCAGCCGCCTGCACCCCGAGGACAAAGAGCGGACGCTGGCATCTTTTGCGGCACACCTGGGCGACCGCAGCGGCCAGACCGGCTATGACGTGGAATACCGGCTGCAGCACAAGGATGGCAGCTACCGCTGGTTCCGCGCGCGTGGTGAAACCCAGCGCAATGCCGACGGCACACCTTTGCGGGTGGTCGGTGCGCTGATCGACATCGATGCCGAGAAGCGCTCGGCGGCATTAAGCGAGGAAAGTTTGCAGCGCCAGCAGCTGGAACAAAGTCTGCAGCGTATCGGCACCATTGTCGGTACGATCCAGTCGGTGGCGGACCAGACCAATCTGCTGGCGCTGAATGCCGCCATCGAGGCTGCGCGGGCTGGCGAGGCCGGGCGCGGCTTTGCCGTGGTGGCCGATGAGGTACGCAAGCTGGCCGAGCGTACGCGCAATGCCACGCAAGACGTTACCGAGCTGATGAGCCAGCACGCCGGCAAACCTGCTGGTTAGGCGGTTCGCCAGATACTTGGCCGTGCTGGCCCGCAATGCAGGTGCGGTGCGGCCATTTTCATGCAATCTGGCGAGTGGTTTGTATGCCGCGAGCCAGGCTGCGCACTGCCACTTTAGCTGCTTAATGCCCGAATTGCTGCTCGCACGGTTCGCCATCTCCATCGCCATCCATTTTTACCCCGGGGCAGTGCGCCAGAAAATACAGCGCCTCGTTGCGGGAGGTCATTTGCGAGCAATAAATGCGCTGGTCGCACTGAAAGTGCGTACCGCCAGGAGCCAATGGTTCCGCAGGCAGGCTGCCAAGCGGTGCCGGCGTGCTGTGTGCCTGCGTCAGCAGCTGGCGGGCACGGTAGTATTCCTTTATGCCATAGCCGATAGCAGCTACCGCCAGCAGGATGAGCAGGGTGTTCAATAGTTGGCCGCGTCGCCGCCGTTTGCTGGTGTGAGCGGGGCGTACCGGGCGTATCGTTACCGGTTTTGCGGGGGCTTTAGGCAGGAATTTTTCGCTGTAGACATGGTTGGCCGCAGATTTGCCGTTTTGCGCTGCCGTGAGCTCGAACGACACGACCCAGCCTGTCTGTGGCCGTATGGCACCGCGGGGGCAATCGCTGATGTGGAAGAAAACCCTGTCGCCGTTATCTTCGCGCGTAATGAAGCCGTAGCCTTTTTCATCCAGCCAGTGTGTGATGGTGCCTTGATAACGCAATGGATACCCCTTGTGCATAATATTTGCATTATGCCATGCAATTTTATTGCTGGGGGGGCGTTCCTACCTTGCACTGTGCCGCCAGCTCGCCCACGGTGCGCAAGGCACTGATGAAGCGCTCGTCCAGCGGCTGGCAGCATGACAGCCGTAGCGCGTTGCGGTAGCGGCCACTGGGTGAGTACAGCGGGCCAGGCGAAATACTGATGCGCTCGTGTATGGCTAGGTCAAACAGGCGGACGGTGTCGTAGCCATCCGGTAGCTCCACCCAGATAAGAAAGCCGCCGCTGGGGTGCGTGGCGCGGGTACCGGGCGGAAAATGGGCGGCAATCAGCGCGCGAACCTTGTCGATGTGCAGCGTATAGCGGCGCTTCAGCGAGCGCAGATGGTGGTCGTAGCCGCCCGATTCCAGAAACGCGCCCAGGGTCTCGCACAGTACCAGCGGCTCGGCAATCGAGCTGGCAAATTTCAGCTTCTTGATCTGGGCAGCAAAACGCCCGCCTTCCAGCCAGCCCACGCGAAAGTCCGGCGCCAGCGTCTTGGTGTAGCTGGCACACACGATCACCCAGCCATCCTGGTCGTAGGCTTTCACTGCCGGCTGCAGTGCGTCGCCAAACTGCAGCTCGGCGTATAGCGCGTCCTCGATCAGCGGTACCTGGTAGCGGTTGACCAGTGCGGCCAACCTTTTCTTGTTGTCGGTGGACATGCTGCAGCCCAGCGGGTTGTGCACATTGGGCATCGCCACCACCGCCTGCAGCCGTTTTTCGGCCAGCAGCATTTCCAGCGCATCCAGCGACAGGCCGTGTTGCGGGTCGGTCGGGATCTCGACCGCTTTAAGCCCCAGGCTGGCAAACAGTGGCAGCAGGTTGAAATAGGTGGGGGATTCGATACCCACGGTGTCGCCGTGGCGGCATACCGCGCGCAGTGCCAGCTGTAGCGCTTCCATGGCGCCGTGGGTCAGGATGATGTTATCGGCCTGCAGCGCCATGCCCAGCTCCAGCCCGCGCCGCGCGATCTGGGTTCGTAGCCGCTCCGAGCCGGGTGGCAGCGCGTAGTTGCTCACCAGCCCGGGGTTTTTACGCAGCACCTGGCCCATCAGCCTGGCTAGCTTGCCGGCCGGGTAGAAGTCGCCGCCGCGCGGGCAGGCCAGCGCCATGTCGATATAGCCCGGCGTTTGCTGCGCCTGCAGCGCCGCACCGATCAGGTCCAGCACTGCGCCATCGGTACCCTGCGCCGGCCCGGCTTCGCGCAGTGCGGCGCGCGCCGGCGAGGCCAGCCGTGCTTTCACGTAATAGCCGGACTGCGGCCGCGCTTCCACCAGCCCCCGGTCTTCCAGCACGCGGTAAGCGGCCACCACGGTATTCAGCGACAACTGGCGGCTGTGCGCGGTCTTGCGTACCGACGGCAAGCGCGAGCCGGGGGGCAGGGTGCCGCGGTTGATGGCGCTGGACAGATCGTCGGCCAGTTGCTGATACAGGGTAGCGTTTTCCATAGCGGGCTCGCGGGCGTGACAGTAGGGTGGAAAATACAGGGTGACAGTGGTGTGTGGAAGCAAACTGTCACCGTGACAATGATAAATTCTTGGTTCTGTAACCGGCAAGCGGCTTTCTCTACGATAGGGCTACACACACTACAGGGAGCTGCCATGCTGACCTTGCCACTACTGAGTTATGTCTCGCTGATGTCCATCACGCCTGGCCCCAACAACCTGATGTTGGCCGCATCGGGTGTCAATTTCGGTTTTCGCCGCAGCGTGCCGCACCTGCTGGGGATCAGCATCGGCCATGGCGTGCAGGTGCTGATAGTGGCTCTGCTGCTAGGCTGGGTGATGACGCTGCTGAACGACTGGCGCCTGCTGTTAAGCCTGACCGGCTGCGGCTATCTGTTCTGGCTATCGTGGCAGGTATGGCTGGCGGGTGCGCCAGAAGCCAAAGAGGCGGTCACGCCGATGAGCTTTCTGGGCGCTGCGGCGTTTCAGTGGGTAAACCCCAAGGCCTGGGTGATGGTGGTGAATACCAGCCTGCTGTTTCTGCCGGCGGCGGCAGGTTGGCCGCAGGCGCTGGCCTTGGCGGCGCTGTGCGCGCTGATCAACTTTCCCTGCATCTGCCTGTGGGCTGCGCTGGGCGAAGCGCTGCGCAGCTACTTGGGCCAGCCGCGTGCGCGCAGGCTGTTTAATGGCGTGATGGCGGGGCTGATGGCGGCAACGGCTGCCTGGTTATTGTGGGATGAACTGACATTGGCAAAGGTACTGTAAATGACGCAAAAGATACTGGGTTTGCTGGGCGGCATGAGCTGGGAATCCACCGCGCACTATTACGCGCAGATCAACCGCCATGTGCGAGACGTGCGCGGAGGCCTGCATTCGGCCCGTTTGCTACTGCATAGCGTCGATTTTGCACCCATTGCCGACATGCAGCGTCGTGCCGACTGGGCGGCGGCGGCACAGTTGCTAGGCGAGGCCGGGCGCGGCCTGGCTGCTGCCGGCGCCGGTGCGCTGCTGATTTGTACCAATACCATGCACAAGGTCGCGGCCCCGATAGAGGACATGGCCGGTATTCCGCTACTGCATATTGCCGACCCGACCATCGCGGCGCTGCGGGCGGCGGGTGTGGCGCGTGTTGGCTTGCTGGGTACCCGTTTTACCATGGAAGACGACTTCTATAGTGCCCGCCTGTGTAGCGCCGGCCTGCAGGTGTGCGTGCCCGATATGGACGACCGTACCGAGTTGCACCGCGTGATTTTTGAAGAACTATGTCTGGGTCAGCTGCACGAGGCCTCGCGTCAGCGTTTGCTGGCCATGGTGGCGCGTTTGCGTGCAGCAGGCGCAGAGGCGGTCATCCTGGGATGTACCGAGATTGCCATGCTGTTGACGCAGGACGCCACCGACATGCCACTGTACGACACCACCAGACTGCATGCCGATGCGGCGGCAGCATGGCTGCTTGGCTGATATTGTCTTAGTTTTTTTATCGAGGTTACGCATAATGAGAGTAGAGTTATTCTCACCCTCTGCGCTGCGAGCACGATATGAAAACGTTTTTTGCCTCGATGATACTGGGGGGCACCATGCTGTTATCGGGTGCTGCTGTTGCTAATCCGGTCGTCAGTGTCTGTGCAGAGCCTTGGGCACCATTTATCGACAGTGCACCAGATCAGCCAGCGGTTGGCTTGGCCGCCGAGGTGATCAGCCGGGTGGCCGACGCCAATAAACTGCGCGTGAAGTACATCTTCAAGTCGGCGGGGGCCTGTTTGCGCTTGGCGCGTCAGGGGCAGGTAGACATGCTGGCTTTTGCCAGCGCTGCCGATAGCCCGCCAGGGTGGATACAAACCCGGCAGCCGCTGGTGCATTGGGTACTAGGCGCCTGGGTCGGCGCCGGCAGCCCGCATCAGGCATTTGGCGGGCTGGATGCCTTCAGCAAGCAGCGTGTTGGCTGGGTTACCGCTTACGATTACCCCGATGCGCTCAAGCGCAAGCAGGACTGGCAGCGCGTGGATGTCATCGACACGGCGCGCGGCATGCGCATGCTGCTGGGCGGGCGGGTAGATGTGGTGTTTGACGACGGCCTCGCTGGCAGTAGCTTGCCCCCTGCGATGCGCGACAAAGTCCGCTTGCTCAAGCCATTGGTGGGAGGGGTCAGCCAGCCTATCAGCCTACGCCCCGGGCTGGCGGCCCTGCGTGACGGTATCGATGCGGAAGCCATGTTGTTGCGCAAGAATGGCCAGCTTGACGACTTCTACCAGCATTATTTCGATAATTCTCTTCAGCAGGTATTGAGCTCGCTGCATTGACGGCCTGCGTGTGCAGGCCGTTGGCCGGTAGCCGTTCAGTCATGGTGATCCAGCCGTTCGATACCCAGCAGCTTCAGTACGTATTTCTCGTAAACCGGTTCGGAAGAGCCGGTTTTCATTTTGTGCATGAAGTATTTCTCGAATGCCGCTTTGGCCAGATGCACCCATTTGCCCTTGGCGAACCAGTTCACATTGCGCGGCGGTAGCTGAGGCAGCGCCACAAAGGCAGCACCGGTGTCACCCATATCGGCCAGGCAGATGGCGTTCCAGCTTCCCTTGGCCTTCGCCGGCTGGCCATCCAGCTCCGCTTCGATGTTGTGCACGATAGCGGTGACCATAGTCTCGATCATATAGCCGGTTTTCGGCGCGCCGGTGGCTACCGGCGTGGCTTCTACCGGAGGAATGGCCACACAGACGCCGGCAGCAAAAATGTTGCGGTACTGTTTGCTGCGCTGGTACTCGTCGATCAGCACGAAGCCACGCGGGTTGCACAGCCCTTCCACCGCTGCAACCGGGTCGACGCCACGGAAGGCCGGCAGCATCATGCTGAAGGCAAAAGGCAAGGTGTGTTCTTTGCGCACATTGCCGTCATCCGTCAGCTCGGTAACGTGCATCTGGCCCGGATCTACCTGTGTGGTGCGGGCATTGCAGACCCACTTGATATCGTTATTGCGCAGCTCACTCTCCAGTACCGATTTGGAGTCGCCCACACCGCCTAAGCCCAGGTGGCCAATGTAAGGCTCGCTTGTCACATAGGTGATGGGGACTTTATGACGCAGCTTGCGCCGTCGCAGGTCGGTATTGACGATGAAGGCAAACTCGTAAGCCGGGCCAAAGCAGGACGCACCCGGCATGGCACCGATGATGATGGGACCCGGCTGCTTCAGAAAGGCCATGTAAGCCTCGTTGGCGTGCAAGGCGTGTTGCAGTGTGCAGATGGATTGGGTATAGCCCCCTGCCGGCCCGGCGCCGGGTACTTCGTCAAAGGCCAGTTTCGGGCCGGTGGTGATAACCAGATAGTCGTATCCCAGCTGTTGGCCGTCGGCCAGCGTAAGCTGGCTGTTGGCCGCATCGATGTGGCTGACCGGGCTGGCGATGAAGCCGATGCCCTTTTTTTCCAGATAGGGGCGGATAGGGAAAGAGATTTCCTCGGCCTCGCGCCAACCAACAGCGACCCACGGGTTGGATGGTACAAACTGGAAATGCTCGCTGTTATTCACTACGGTGATCTGGCAGCGTTTGCCCAGCTTTTCCTGAAGTTCGTACGCGGCGGGCATGCCCCCGGTTCCGGCACCAATCACGACGATCTGTTTCATGTCTTCTCCTTTAGCCAGCTTTACGGGCCGCTTTGTCATTTAATTAAAATACAAAAACGTATAATGTAAAGCGCTAAATTGACTGTGCTGCCAGCAAGGCAGACATGAAAAAGCCCGGCAAGCTACCGGGCGGTGTGTAAGGGGCAAGAGCCTTACAGCTTATAGGTACGCACTTCCTGATCCAGCGTAGAAGCCAGCTCGTTCAGGTGGTGCGCCAGGTCGGTGACACTGTGCGCGGCGCTGGCGTTTTCTTCCGACATCTGCGCCACGGTTTCCACCTGTTGCGCAATGCTGTTGGCCGCCGCGCCTTGCTCGCGGATGGCGCTGGCAATTTCGCCTACTACCCCTTTGTTGTCGTCGGCTGCCTGGGCGATTTCCTGCATGGTCAGGCGTGCCCGTTCGGTTTCCTGCACGCCACTTTCCACGCTGCTGACTGCTCGGCTTACCCCGGCGGCGGCGTCATCAGATTTGCCCTGCATGGTGTTGATCATCTGGGCAATTTCGGTGGTAGAGCTGGCGGTGCGTTCGGCCAGCTTGCGTACCTCGTCGGCTACTACGGCAAAGCCGCGGCCCATTTCGCCGGCGCGGGCGGCTTCGATAGCAGCATTGAGCGCCAGCAAATTGGTCTGGTCGGCCACGTCGCGTATCACGTTAATAACCGTATGAATGGCATTGGTCTGTTGGTTCAGGGCTTGCATATGGGTAGAGACATCGTGTACCGAGTCGGCCATGCTGAGGATGGTACCGTTGCTGCTTTCTATGACCTGTTCGCCGTGGCGGGCCTTGTGGCCGGTATCCTGTGCCAGGGTGTTGGCTTCCTGGGTGCGGTCTGCTACGTGGTTGATGCTGACGGTAATCTGTTCCAGCGCCGCCGCCATGGAAGAGGCTGACTGGCTTTGCGCCGACGAGCCTGCCGCGACCTGCCCGGCAGCACTGGCCAGGTTGGCCGCAGCCGATGCCACATCGCTGGACGATACCGCCACGCGCTGCATGCTGTCGTGGAGGCGGCTGGCCAGTTGGTTGAAGTGGCGCAACAGGCCGCCCATTTCATCGTCGTGACGGATCTGGCAGCGGCGAGACAAGTCCAGGTGTTCGGTCATGTCTGCAATATCGCTGGCGGCATTACGGATGCTCCCCACGATCTGGCGATAGGTGCGTATCGCAATGACCACCAGCGCCAGCAAGGCGACGCCAGCGGTAATGGCGAGCCATAACATGGCGCTTTGCTCGGCATCATTCAGCGCCTGGTGCGCTTCACGCCCTACCTGCTTGTTGTGCTCGATCTCTTTCAGCGCGGTATCGCGTACCTGCAGGAAGTCGCTGCGGCTGTTGTTGAGTATTTGCGAAGCATTGGCAATGTCGCGCGCCTTGAAGGCGGCCAGCACCTGGTCGTAGGTCTGGTTGGTGCGGGCAACGCCACGACGGAATTCTTCCAGTAGCTGTTTGTCGGCGCTGTCATTTACCAGGGCTTCGTAGCTTTGCAGATTGTTGTCTACCAACTGGCGATAGTTTTGATAGGCCGCCAGGATGGCATCCTGTGTGGCGGCTTCTTCCGATGCCACCAGGCTGAGCAGGGCGGCGCGCTGTTGCACAAAGTTCAGGCTGGCCGTACCGAGCAGCTCGATGCTGGGCACCACATCGTCCGCGATGACGGCTGACTTTTCCTTGATGCTCGCCAGCTGGACAAAGGCAATCAGCAGAATCGTGGCAAAGGCAACGACAGCAACCAGGGTTTGTAACTGCAAGCGTGTAGCAATTTTCATGAAACACCTCTAACCGATGGGGTGGGTTGGTCTGGGTTGGTGCGGTGCTGTTAGGTCAACGACGGTGTTTGCCAGCCATATCCGGGCGATCGCAGTACTGCGGGTGGGTGACGGGTGTCGAGCCACGCAACCGGCCTGCAGCGCTTGTTTGCCTGGCTGGCAGGCAGTGCCTTATATCCGGGTAGGCGAAGGCGTTCTTAAAGCATTACCGCATTGTTTCGCCCGTAATTTATAGATATTGATTGGGCTTATAACAAGATGACATGTTGCGATGCGTCAAGTTCACGCCTATTTGCTACCCATCCTGATCTGTTACCCCTGTGTCGTAGATACCAAAAAAAACAGCCCGTAGAGGGCTGTGAAATGAATGACTTAGCAGCGTGAAAACGCACGCGGGCTGGATTGGCCGGCTTAGCTCAGCTCTTTCATCAGCTCCTTCACGCGCACGATACGCATCGCCACATCCGGTATCGGGCTTTCCACGCGCAGCTTGTCCTGGCCTGCCAGCTTGTAGTTACGCTTGCTCTGGATCAGCTGGATGATCTTCATTGGGTCGATGGGCGGGTTGGGCACGAAGGTGAGCTGGATGGCCACTTCGCTGGCGTCCAGTTTCTGGATACCCATCTCGCGTGCGGCCAACCTCAGCCGGTGGCTTTCGATCAGCGTTTTTACGTTTTGTGGTGGCAGGCCGAAACGGTCGATCAGCTCCTCGTGGATGGTGTCGATGTCGTCTTCGCTGTCGCAAGTGGCCAGCCGTTTGTAGATCACCAGCCGCTCGTGTACGCCGGGGCAGTAGTCGTCCGGTAGCAGGGCGGGGCTGTGCAGGTTGATTTCGGTGGTCACGCCCAATGGCGCGTCCAGGTCCGGCTCGCGGCCCTTTTTGAGGTCACGCACGGCTTGCTTCAGCATTTCGGTAAACAGGCTGAAGCCCACTTCCTGCATCTCGCCCGATTGCCCCTCGCCCAGCACCTCGCCGGCGCCGCGGATTTCCAGGTCGTGCATGGCCAGGTAGAAACCGGCGCCCAGCTCTTCCGATGCCTGGATGGCTTCCAGCCGCTTCTGCGCGTCGCGCGTCATGCCTTCGCCGGTGAGCAGGTAGGCGTAGGCCTGGTGGTGGCTGCGGCCAACCCGGCCGCGCAGCTGGTGCAGCTGGGCCAGGCCGAATTTGTCGGCGCGGTTGATCAGGATGGTGTTGGCGTTGGGGATGTCGATGCCGGTTTCGATAATGGTGGAGCACAGCAGTACGTTGAAGCGTACCTGCAGGAAGTCGCGCATCACCTGTTCCAGCTCGCGTTCGCGCAGCTGGCCGTGGGCCACGGCAATGCGCGCCTCCGGCACCAGCTCGGCCAGCTTTTCGCGCATGTTCTCGATGGTGTCTACCTCGTTGTGCAGGAAGAACACCTGGCCGCCGCGTTTGAACTCGCGCAGCATGGCTTCGCGGATAATGCCGTTGTTGATGGGGCTGACGAAGGTTTTGACCGCCAGCCGGCGCGACGGCGCGGTGGTGATAGCCGAGAACTCGCGCAGGCCTTCCAGCGCCATGGACAGCGTGCGCGGAATCGGCGTGGCGGTAAGGGTGAGTACGTCCACATTGGCGCGCAGGCGTTTGAGCTGCTCTTTCTGGCGCACGCCAAAGCGGTGTTCCTCATCGATAATCACCAGCCCCAGGTTCTTGAAGCTGACGTCCGGCTGCACCAATTTATGGGTGCCGATGACGATATCGATGCTGCCCGCGGCCAACCCTTCCATCGCCTGCTTCACTTCTTTGGCGCTCTTGAAGCGCGACAGCTCGGCAATGCGTACCGGCCAGTCGGCAAAGCGGTCGCTAAAGTTCTGGAAATGCTGCTCGGCCAGCAGCGTGGTGGGCACCAGCACCGCCACCTGCTTGCCACCCATCACCGCCACAAAAGCAGCGCGCAGGGCGACTTCGGTTTTGCCAAAGCCCACGTCGCCGCACACCAGGCGGTCCATGGGGCGGCCGCTGGTCATGTCGTGGATCACCGCTTCGATAGCGGTGGCCTGGTCGGGGGTTTCTTCAAAGCCGAAACCGGCGGCAAAGGCGTCGTAATCGTGGTGGTTCAGCGTAAAGCTGTGGCCTTCGCGCGCGGCGCGCTGGGCGTACAGGTTCAGCAGCTCGGCGGCGGTATCGCGGGCTTTTTCGGCGGCTTTCTTCTTGGCCTTGTCCCAGGCCGGGCTGCCCAGGCGGTGCAGCTGCACATTGTCGCTGGCGTGGCCGGCGTAGCGGCTGATCAGCTGCAGCTGCGCTACCGGCACGTACAGCGTGGCGCCTTCGGCGTACTCCAGCTGCATCATCTCGGTTTCGCCTTCGCCCAGGTCGATAGACACCAGGCCCATATAGCGGCCGATGCCGTGCGCTTCGTGCACCACCGGGTCGCCCACTTTCACCTCGGCCAGGTCGCGCAGCATGGCGTCGTTGTTGGCCGCTGTTTTGCGGCGCTTGCCGTGGCTGCGGGCGATGTGCTGGTACAGCTCGGCCTCGGTGACGATGGCGATACCGGCGTCGTGCAGCTCGAAACCGTTAAACAGCGGCGCGTGAATCAGGCCCAGCGCGACTTTGCTATCGGCAAAGGCCTGCCAGCTGTCTACCGGCTGTGCCTTGATGCCGTGTTCCTGCAGAAAGTGCTGCAAGGTTTCGCGCCGGCCCAGGCTTTCAGCAGCAATCAGCACGCGGCCGCTGTAGCGGCGGGTGAAGTCGGCAAGCCGGGTGAGCGGGTTGTCGGCGCGGCGGTCTACTGCCAGCTCGGGTAGCGGCAGGTAGCCGCAGTCGCCGCTGCCGGACATATCCAGCCGGGCGTAGGGTTTGATGGCGCCCATCAGTTCGTCCGGGCGCAGGAATAGCTCGGCCGGGGCCAGTACCGGGCGCTCCGGATTGCCGCCGGCCATATTGTGTCGGCTTTGCGCGTCGCGCCAGAAGTCCTCGGCAGCGGCCATTAAATTGCCGTGCAGGATCAGCTGTGCCGTGTCGCCCAGGTAGTCGAACAGGGTGGCGGTGTTATCGAAGAACAGTGGCAGGTAGTACTCGATACCGGCCGGCCACAGATTATTGGACACATCCTTGTAGATACGGCTCTTGGACGGGTCACCGTCGATTTTTTCGCGGTAGTGCTGGCGAAACGCGGTGACGGCGGCTTCGTCGGTGGGGTACTCGCGTGCCGGCAGCAGGCGGATCTCCGGCACCGGGTACAGCGTGCGCTGGGTGTCGGGGTCGAAGGTTTTCAGGCTGTCGATTTCGTCATCGAACAGGTCGATGCGATAGGGCAGCGCGCTGCCCATGGGGAACAGGTCTACCAGCCCGCCGCGTATCGAGAACTCGCCAGGTGCCACCACTTGCGAGACATGCTGGTAGCCGGCGGTGACCATGTCGGCGCGCAGGCGGTCTACGTCCAGGCGCTGTTTCAGTTTGAGCCAGAAGGTGCGGCCCAGCAGAAAGCTCATCGGCGATAGCCGCGTGATGGCGGTGGTGAGCGGCGCAATCACCACATCGCATTCACCATTGCGGATTTGCCACAGCGTGGCCAGCCGCTCGGAGACCAGGTCGCTGTGCGGTGAAAAATGGTCGTAGGGCAGGGTTTCCCAGTCGGGCAGCAGGGCGATACGCCACGCCGGGCGGAAGAAGGGCAGCTCTGCCTTTAGGCGTTGGGCATCCTGTGCGCTGGCGGTCAGGATCAGTACAGGTTGGCCGCTATCCGGCAGCGCGGCTATCAGGGCGCTGTCGGCGCTACCAGCTGGCAGGGCCAGCAGGGTCTTCTGCCCGTTTGCGGGCCACTGTCGCAAAGTGGTGGTCATATCGCTACACATTCTCAAAGAGGCAGGTATTATAGAGCCACACTGGGCCTACAGCTGCGCCAGACAGCGACCTTCATCATGAATCCAGTGTCCCACCCGTAAGTTCACCACAGAATGAATACAGCCTGCTTGTACGGGGGCGGGGCGGCGTTACGATAAAACAGGCAGGGGAGAGGTGGAAAAAAACACCATAGGTGCGCTGGTCGCACTGATTTTTTTTGCAACAGGCATGCTGTTCTGGCCCCAGCAATGGCAGGGGGCGTTGCCCATGGCCACCTTTGTCGCCCATGCCATGATGGCCTGGCGCTTTGCGGCGGGGCGTTTTGGCGTGGTGTGGTGGTGGGGCGGCCCGGTGGCGCTGCTGGCACTTTTGACCATGCCCTTGGCCGAAGCCGTGCTCTGGACGCTATCGTTTGCCAGCATGCTGCTGGCGCTGTCCCGGGTGCTGCCTGCCGCCGATTACCGGCTGGCTTCTTTATCTTCCCTGTTCCGCTTGCAGCTGCGTTGTGTTTTGCCCGCAGCCTTTCTCGTGGCCACCTTGGCGGGTGTCATGCCTGCCGCAAGCTGGCCCCTACTGCTGCAGCACTTTACCCTGGCATGCCTGCCGCAAGCTGGCCCCTACTGCTGCAGCACTTTACCCTGGCATGGCTGACGCTGGTGCTGGTGCTGCCGCTGGCGTATGCCAGCTTCCCTAGCGATGTCATGCGCCGTGACACCCTGTGGCTGATGCTGGCTACCATGCTGGCGGGCGGGGTGGTGTGGGCCTTGCAGCGCCAGGCTTGTCTTACCTCCTGCTTGCTGGCGTTTTTGCCCCTGCTCTATCTGGCCGCGCTACGTGGCGGGCTTACCGGGGTGGCCGGGGTGGGGGTGGCGCTGTTGTTTACCCTGTCTGTGCCGGGTTTGCTGTTGGGCCAGCCGTGGCCGCTGGGCTTGACTCCGGTTGGCTGGCTGCTGGTGGCGACGCTGGTTTTACTGGCGGGCATGGTCGCGGTATTTGGCGATGGCTACCGCCGCCGCGAACGTTTGCTGCAGGATGTGCAGGCACGCTTTGAGTCTTTGCTGAACCAGAGCACCAGCCTGATGACGCTGAAAGACCTGGACGGCCGCTACCTGGTGGTGAACCTGAACTTTGCCCGGTTGTTTGGCTTGTCGCCGCTGTACTTCAAGGGGCGTACTGCGCGCGATATGTTTGCTGCCGAAGAGGCCAAGCTGATTGCCGAGCACGACTTGCAGGTGTTGCGCAGCCTTGAATCACGCCAGTTCGAAGAAAACATCACGGTAGATGGCCACAGCCTGCGCATGCTGTCCAGCGTGTTTCCCCTGTTTGACAGCGAAGGCCTGCCCTCCGGAGTGGGTAGCATTTCGGTGGACATTACCCAGCGCGCGGCGGAAGAGCGCTTGCGTCAGGAGGCGGTAGAAAAGTACCGCGCCGTTGTGGAGCAATCCATGGTGGGGATTTACATCACGCAAGAAGAAGAGCTGGTGTACGTGAACCCCAAGCTGGCCGACCTGGTGCAGTACAGTGCCGACGAGCTGGCAGGGCGCCATATCGGGATGGTGTTATCGCCTGCCGAGGCACAGCGCATCAGCGCGCAAATACGCCGTCGCATCGCCGACCGCATCCAGACCATGCACTACACCACGCGCCTGTTACGCAAGGATGGCGAAGAGGTGGATGTCGAAGTGCACAGCCGCCTGTTCGACTACCAGGGGCGCAAGGCGATTATTGGCGTGGTGATGGATATTTCCGACCGCGTGGCCGCCAGTGCCGAGCTGCGCCTGGCCGCCACCGTGTTCGACAATGCTACCGAAGGCATTCTGGTCACCGACGCCGAAGGCCGTATCGTCATGGTGAACCAGGCCTTTACCCGTATTACCGGCTTTGGTTCGGACGAGGCCATCGGCCGTGTTTCGCGCATGCTGCGCACGGCCAACCGCGAACGCAACCGTGCCCTGGTCGAGGCGCTGGAGCGTGACGGGCACTGGAAAGGCGAGATGTTCGATCGCCATAAAAGCGGTGACCCTTACGTGGCCGAGCTATCCATCAGCGCGGTGCGCGCAACGCACGGCGGCCTGACGCACTATGTGGGTGTGTTTTCCGATATTACCGGCCGCAAGCAGGCCGAAGACCGCCTGCAGTTTCTGGCCAGCCACGACCCGCTCACCCGCCTGCCCAACCGTAGCGCGCTGATCGAAGCCATCGACAACGCCATTATCGAGTCGCCCGATGCCATACCGGCGCTGGCCCTGATGTTTATCGACCTGGACCGCTTCAAGCTGATTAACGACTCGTTTGGTCACCAGGCTGGCGATGAGGTGCTGCATGAGATCGCCGCCCGGCTTACCCAATCGGCCCAGCGTTTTGGCCTGGTGGCGCGGCTGGGGGGCGATGAATTCACGCTATTGGTCAGCGACTTTGACAGCCACGAAGCGCTAGGCCGCATGGCCGAGGAAGTGTTGGCCGCACTGGCCCGCCCCATGCGGGTAGAGCAGCACGAGGTGTTTGTCAGCGGCAGTATCGGCATTAGCGTGTACCCCAACGACGGCATAGACGCCACCACGCTGCTGAAGAACGCTGACGCGGCCATGTACCGCGCCAAGGAAGCCGGCAAGAACACCTACCAGTTCTTTGATGCCGACATGAACACGCAAACCTTCGAGCGCCTGCTGATGGAAAGCGGCCTGCGCCAGGCGCTGGAACGCCGAGAGTTCGAGCTGCATTACCAGCCACAAGTATCGTGTGATGGTGTGTCGCTGGAAGGGGTCGAGGCGCTGATTCGCTGGCGTCACCCGCAGCTGGGGCTGATACCGCCTGGCCGTTTCATTCCACTGGCCGAAGAAACCGGCCTGATCAAGCCCATTGGCGCCTGGGTGCTGCGTGAAGCCTGCCACCAGATGGTGGCGTGGGACAACGCCGGCATGCGTGTTCCCCGTCTGGCGGTGAACTTGTCTGCCCGCCAGTTCGAGCAGCAAACCCTGCTGAACGAGGTAAACGACGTCCTGGCGGTAACCGGCCTGGCCGCCTCGCGCCTGGAGCTGGAAATTACCGAATCCATGCTGATGCAGAACCCGCAAGAGGCAATTTCGTTACTGGGCGAGTTGAAGGCGCTGGGGGTAAAGCTGTCTATCGATGACTTCGGCACCGGTTACTCGTCGCTGTCCACGCTCAAGCGCTTTCCGCTGGACTACCTGAAAGTGGATCGCTCGTTTATCGAAGGCCTGCCAGACGATGGTGATAGCGCAGCCATTACCGAAGCCATCATCGCCATGGCGCGCAAGCTGCACTTCACGGTCATTGCCGAAGGGGTGGAAACCGCGGCGCAGGGCAACTTCCTGCGCCAAGCAGGCTGCGCCATCCTGCAGGGGTATTTCTTTAGCAAGCCGCTATGTTCGGCCGAGTTGGCGCAATGGTTGGCCGCAAGGCAGCAGCAGGTTCCCCTGCTGGTCGGAGAGGGCGACGACGAGCTGTAAGCCGCAAAAGCACAAAGGGCTGCGCATTAAGCGGTACAATGCGCGGTTCTATTGATAAGGTGATGCCTCATGAGCAACAAGAAACTCATTCACGGCTTTCATGCCGTTAATGCCCGCCTGTGGCAAAACCCGAAATCGGTGCTGGAAATCTTTCTGGCCGGCGGCCGTCAGGACGCCCGCGCCCAAGCCGTGCTGGACAAGGCCGCCGGCGAAAGCGTGAAAGCCCACATTGTGGACAAAGCGCGCCTGGACAGCCTTACCGGCAACGCTCGCCACCAGGGCGTGGTAGCAATGATCGACGCCAACCAGAACTTTGTGACGCTGGACGACGTGCTGGAAAACCTGTCCGAGCCGCCGTTGCTGCTGATTCTGGACGGCGTGACCGACCCGCACAACCTGGGCGCCTGCCTGCGCGTAGCCGACGCCATGGGCGCACACGCGGTTATCGCCCCGAAAGACCGCTCCGCCACGCTGAATGCCACCGTGTCCAAGGTGGCCTGCGGTGCCGCTGAAGTCATGCCCTACATTACGGTAACCAATCTGGCGCGTACGCTGCGCGACCTGAAAGACGCCGGGGTGTGGATTGCCGGCACCACCATGGAAGCCGACACCGACCTGTACCATTTCGACGCCAGCGGCCCGCTGGCCTGGGTGATGGGTGCCGAAGGCGAAGGCATGCGCCGCCTGACGCGCGAGCACTGCGACGTGCTGGTGTCCATCCCGATGTTCGGTACCGTAGAAAGCCTGAACGTGTCGGTATCGTCCGGCATGGTGCTGAGCGAAAGCCGCCGCCAGCGTGTGCTGACGCAGGGCTAAGCTTTTTTTGGGTCATTCAAAGGCCTGTCCGCTATGGCGGGCAGGCCTTTTTGCATGCGGCAAGTTTTTATTGCCATGGTGTCGGAACACCATGCTGGACGCCTTGTCTACATACCCATATGGGGTATATAGTTCTATGCAACTGACACAAGGAGTCGTCATGCAGCGTCGCCATTTCCTGAAAACCGCCGGCCTGTTGGCCGCAAGCTTGCCTGCGCTGCGACCGGCGCTGGCGCAAAGCAGCATGGACCACGCCGCCATGGGGCACGATATGGCCCACGGCAGCGATGGCGCCATGCCAACCGCCGCCGATGCCAGCCTGAAGCTGCCCAGCGGCGAACGCCTGCCAGCCTTGCAGCCGCTGGTGAATGAAAGCAGCGAGGCCGGCCGCTTTGTCGGCAGCCTGCGCGCGGCGCCGGTACAGGTGGCGTTGTGGGGCGAGGGCGCCAAAACCACGTTCTGGGCCTACAACGACAGCGTGCCCGGCCCGCTAATCGAGCTGTGGGAAGGCGACGAAGTGGACATCGGCTTCGAGAACGCGCTAACGCAGCCGTCCACCATTCACTGGCACGGTATGCCGGTACCACCCGCCGAAGACGGCAACCCGCAAGACCCGGTTGCGCCCAGCCAGCGCCGCCGCTACCGCTACACCTTGCCTGCCGGTTGTGCCGGTACCTACTGGTATCACCCGCACCCGCACGGTCATACCGCCGAGCAGGCGTTCCGTGGCCTGGCCGGCCCGCTGATCATCCGCAGCAAGCAAGACCCGCTGCGCCACCTGCCGGAGCGCCACCTGCTGCTGTCCGACCTGAAGCTGGACGCGCAGCGCCAGATTCCGGCCAACGATATGGCCGACCTGCACGACGGTCGTGAAGGCCAGTTCGTGCTGATCAACGGCGCCTGGCAGCCGGCTATCACGCTGGCCGAGGGCGAGCGCCAGCGCTGGCGCATCTGGAACGCCACCAGCAGCCGCATCATCAAGCTGGCGCTGCCGGCGCACGAGGTGCTGTTGGTGGGGACCGATGGCGGCCTGATCGGCGCGCCGCAGCCGGTAGACAGCGTGCTGCTGTCGCCAGGCGAGCGTTGCGAGCTGGTGGTCACCGGCCGCTTCAAGCCCGGCCAGCCTGCCGGCCTCGTCAGCCAGCCGTACGAGCGTGGCAAACGCATGCACCCGGAGCAGGAAAAAGACGAAACGCTGGCGGATATTGTGGCCTATGGCATGCGGCCAACCCTGGCGCTGCCCGCCACGTTGCGGCCGATTGCGCCGCTGGGCGCGCCGGGCTTCCGCCGCAAGATTGTGCTGTCGGAAAACATGGCCGATGCGAAAGCGCCGTTCCTGATCAACGGCAAAAGCTACGACATGAACCGCATCGACGGTACCGGCCAGGTTGGCCGCATCGAAGAGTGGGAAGTGATTGCCGATGCGCATATGGACCACCCGTTCCACCTGCACGGCACGCAGTTCCAGGTACTGGCACGCACGGTGGATGGCATCTGGGAAGACGAGCCCTTCCTGGCGTGGCGCGACACCGTGAATGTACCGGCTGGCGGCATGGTACGCCTGCGCTTCGTGCAGACGCTGCCGGGGCTGCGCATGTTCCACTGCCACATCCTGGAGCACGAAGACCAGGGCATGATGGCGCAGATCGACTTTCTGCCGGGGTAAGCCATGACCGAACCGCAACACGATTGCTGCCATACGCCCAAAAGCGTGGTGCAGCCAGACAAGACCGCGCTGCTCAAGCGCTTGGCGCGGCTGGAAGGCCAGGTGCGCGGCATTGCCGGCATGATAGAAGGCGACCGCTACTGCGTGGACGTACTGACCCAGATCGCCGCCGCCCGCTCGGCGCTGGACGCCGTGGCGCAGCAGCTGCTGGAAAACCACCTCAAGGGCTGCGTGGCCCGCGCGGTAAACGAAGGCAATAGCGACGAGGCCATCGCCGAAGTGATGACCTTGCTCAAGAAAATGCGTTGAACAGGAGAACAGACATGGATCAGCAAACGATCAAGGTAGACGGCATGACCTGCGGTGGCTGTGCCGCCGGCGTTACCCGTGCACTACAGGCGGTGCCCGGCGTAGCCGAGGTGCAGGTAGACCTGGCCAGCAAGACGGTGACCATAGGCTTTAACGGCGATGCCCAGCCGGCAGCCTGGCAACAAGCGGTAGAAAACGCCGGTTTTGATGTAATCGGCTGACACATCGGCAGCCGCAGGCGGCAAATGCCTGAATATCCACGCGTTTGGCTTGCTAGTGCAGGCCAAACTCCGTACAATCTTCAGCTTTTAACCCTTGCCCTTCGCTATCGCGCATGACGAAGGGCTTTATAGCCACAAGGAGTTCACATGCGGCATTACGAAATCGTGTTCATCGTCCATCCGGATCAGAGCGAACAGGTTGGTGCTATGGTTGAGCGTTACAAGGGCATGGTCCTGAACGCTGATGGCAAGATCCACCGTCTGGAAGACTGGGGCCGTCGTCAACTGGCTTACCCGATCCAGAAAGTTCACAAAGCTCACTACGTTCTGATGAACGTTGAGTGCGCTCCGGAAACTCTGGCCGAGATCGAGCACGCCTTCAAATTCAACGATGCCGTTCTGCGTCACCTGACCATCAAGATGACTCGTGCTATCACCGAAGCATCCCCGATGATGAAGGACGAAAAGGCCAAGAGCCTGCTGGAAGGCCAGCAAGCTGCAGCCGAGGCTGAAGTAGCTGCCTAATTGGGCAACACTGCATCCTTGCAGAACCGACTTGAACTGACCGTTACGGTCGAACGCGAAGATCCTTTGCGACACACGCCAGCCGGCATGCCGGTACTGGAAATGTGGCTCAGGCATCACTCCCGGCAAACCATTGCCACCCTGGAGCGCGACGTGTCCTGTGAAATACAGGCCGTAGCAATGGGGGAGCTAGCCAAACAGCTGGCAGGGAAGATGGCAGGAAACACCGTGCACTGCACAGGCTTTCTGAATCAGCGCAGTCTACGTAATCCGCGGTTGGTTCTACACATCGAATTTGTTGAATTTGTTAAAGGTTAATCACATGGCTCGTCAACTCTTCAAGCGCAAGAAGTTCTGCCGCTTTACCGCGGAAGGCATCAAGGAAATCGACTACAAATCCGTTGATCTGCTGAAGGACTTCATTGCCGAAAACGGCAAAATCATCCCGGCCCGTATCACCGGCACCAAAGCAGGCTATCAGCGTCAGCTGTCCGAAGCCATCAAGCGCGCGCGCTTCCTGGCCTTCCTGCCGTACACCGACCAGCATTAATTCCGGGATAAGGATACGACAAGATGCAAATCATTCTGCTCGAACAAGTTGCTAACCTGGGTGTACTGGGTGACGTGGTAAACGTGAAGAACGGCTACGCCCGTAACTTCCTGATCCCGCAAGGCAAAGCAAAACGCGCAACCGCCGCTAACCTGCAAGAATTCGAAGCTCGCCGTGCCGAGCTGGAAGCCAAACAGGCTGAAATTCTGGCAGACGCGAAAGCTCGCGCTGAAAAACTGGTAGACGCTTCCTTCACCATCGCTCAAAAAGCAGGTGTTGACGGCCGTCTGTTCGGTTCCGTAACCAACGTTGACATCGCCGAAGCTATCTCTGCTACTGGCGTTGCAGTTAAGCGTTTCGAAGTTCGTCTGCCGAACGGCCAACTGAAGGCCATCGGTGAGTACGATGTAGAAATCGCTCTGCACCACGACGTGGTTGCTGCAGTGAAGATCGTTGTTGTTGCTGCTGTTTAATCCAGCGTAACGGCATCATCAAAAAGCCGCCTTCGGGCGGCTTTTTGTTTTTCTGCGCCACCATGTCGCGCCGTGCAAAGCTAGTGTCCTGTTTCTGAACGATTTTCCGGCTGTCATGGCCGATAATGTGTATACATTATTGGAGAGAAATCATGGAAACCCTGATTGTGCTGTGCGCGGTCTACTTTCTGCTGATGCCTATCGTCGGTGGTGCGCTGGCTTTTCTGGCTGGTGCCGTGCGTGCCCGCCTGGCGGCGCAGCCAAAAGCACTGACCGGTTGGCACCCGCTGAACCCGTACTACAAGTTGTCCCCTTACCATTTCGGCAAACGCTAAGCGTGCCGGTTGGTCAAAAAATAGCCCCGCACTGCGGGGCTTTGTTTTTATTGGTATCGATAATTTTCATTGAAATGGAAATTCACAGTGTCTGCTTTCTATGGCTTTGTTGCACAAATCAGCCGTAGGTCGAACTACCCCAATCCCCAGACGGATTTATCCCATACGGACCGTTTGCGGCGTGCCCAGTGCTGTGAAGCGATTCAGAATCGCTGCACAGATTTGAAGCTCCGCTACTTGCCGGTCAAAGTCCCGTGACTTAACCCGATCTGCCAGCAATTTGAAACAGTGCATCTTCGTTTCGACCAAGCTGCGGCGATGGTAGCCACTCCACTTTTTCCAGAGCGCGCGCCCCAGATACTTCACCGCTCGTAGCGACTCATTGCGAGCCTGATTGCCCCGTAAATTCCCTTTCCAGAATTGGCCATTTCGACGTGGGGGAATGATGGCTGCCGCCCCACGCTCTGCAATCGCTGCGTAACATAGGCGTGTGTCGTACGCCCCATCCGTGGTGACGGTTACCAGTCCCTCTCCCGCCGGAATTTGCGATAGCAGCTCTGGCAGCATCGTGGCATCTCCAGTGCGATTGTCGGTCACTTCCATTGCCCGGATTTCCAGCGTTTGCGCATCTATGCCCAGATGCAGCTTGCGCCATTGGCGGCGGTAATCAGCGCCATGCTTTTTCACCTTCCACTCGCCTTCACCCATCATCTTGATGCCGGTGCTATCCACCAAGAGATGCAGACAACCTTGCTTTTTCTGTACCGGGATGCGGACTTGCAGGTCTTTCTGGCGGCGGGAAAGCGTGCTGAAGTCGGGGACGGCCCAGTCAAGGCCAGCCAGGCGCAACATACTTTCGACCATACCTGTGGCTTGCCGTAGCGCCAGGCCAAAGAGGCATTTGATGGTGAGACAGAACTGGATGGCAGCATCAGAAAAAGTTAGCTGCCGTCCCCGCCTGCCGGTAGCCGGTGCCAACCAGTTCATGCCTTTGTCGAGCCAGAGAAGGAGCTGCCCTCGTTGCTTGAGGGACTGGTTGTATGACTGCCAGTTGATGGTTTGGTACTTGGGAGGAAGGGGCTTGCTCATGCGGTCATTCTACCGGACGGACGCAAGCACTGATTTGTGCAACAAAGCCGCTTTCTATATACAAACACTGAATTTTAAGTGAATAGCCGTGGCTATATTTTTAATGCCATTTGGCAATTAAACAAAATGCATACTCGTTTTGACTAAATGAGGTATGCACTAATGAAAAGTCAACTAAAGCTGATTGCATGGCTGGGCCTGCCACTGGCGCTGGCAGCATGTGGTGGCGGCGGTGGTGGAGATGCTGTCGCCCCTGCTTTCCCAACTGGCTCTGCCACTACAACGGTTCCTGCACCATCCAGCGGTGATTTTTCCGGTAGCGTTAGCAAACTACTCGATACCAATGGCTTACGCGGCGGCATGTTCAGCAAGGGGATCAGCCTGGTGGCGAATGCTACCGATCTTGTACAGACGGCAAATGGCGCCGTTACCAAGTTTTCTACCAATTCGCTGGCTGGTAGCTACGGTGTGAAAGAAATGCACGGCGACCAGTGGTATGCAGTCGGTCGCTGGAATAAAGGCACAGCTACGGTAGGTTTTACCCAATACCTGACCTTGACCGATGCCAATGCCGCGCATTATCTGGTGTATCACCCCGCCACCAGCTCGTATGGCGCTAGTCTGGCGGGCGCCAAGCTGTCCTGTGCCGATGCGCACGTGACCAAGCCATCAACAGACAGCACCATTACTGCCGTCGCTATCAGTAGCCCCACCGTTACCGTGAAAGCGGACGGGACGGTAGACGCGGCATTTACCATCACCGCGGATGGCAGTGGTGGCAAGGTAAGCAAGCAGTTTGCCGGTAGTGCACTCTGGGCTAATTCAGCCTATGCCGCTGTGAACCTAGGGCTGGATGGTGCGGCTGCCGATAGCAAAAATGGCAGCCTGATGGTTGGCGCGCATGAAACCAACCAGATTATGCTCGGTGGCATGTACAGCCTTGGTGGCCACCCTGCCGTGTACAGCCTGGTATGCAAAGTGGCGGTCTAGTAACCGTATCCCGACCAAGAGCCCGTAGTTGGCCGCATTAGCCGGCCAGGCTGGCAAGCCCCTGAAAAGCCCGGACATGTTAAACATGCCTGGACTTTTTATTTCAGCCACAAACTCATTTGCAGGCAGTCGCGGTACTGCCCGGCCTGGTAGGCATAGCCCGTCAGTACTGCCTCCTGCTGGAAACCCAGCTTGCGGTACAGCGCAATGGCTGGCGCGTTACCGGCAAACACGGTCAGCTCCATACGGCGGTAAGGCTGGAAATCGCGGACCTGCTGCACCATGGCAGACAGCAGTGCACTGCCCACGCCACGGCCTTGCCAGGCTGGCGTTACCGAAATGCCCACGCCGATGATATGCGCTACCCGCGGGTTATCGCTGGGTGACCAGGCGCCGCAGTGGCCGATGATGGTACCGCTTGCGTCGCAGGCCACCAGAACGGTGCGGCTTGGTTGTTTCAGGCGCTGCTGCCAGATGGCGGGGCTGGGGTAGGGCAGCTGCAGCGTATTGCCGTAGGTGCTGTCGTAGGCCATCAGGGCGGCCATGCCGTTGGCGTCGCCCGGTTCGGCGTGGCGCAGGCTGAAGGCGCTGCCGGCTGCCACGCGTTCGCCAGCCTGATCCTGTGTTCCGCCCAGTGGTGCGCCCAGTTCACCCTCACGGAAACGCAGCCTTGCCATCAGCACCGCGTCCTCGTATACCCCTTCGCGCAGGTTGAAGCCGCGGCTGACGCCTTCGTGGCGGAAGCCGAAGCGCTCGTACAGTGCGATGGCGCCGTGGTTGTCGTGTACTGCGTCCAGCTCGATGCGTTTCAGGTCCAGCCAGTTGTCAGCGTAGTCCAGTACCGCACGCAGCAGCGCGCTACCCACGCCTTTGCCCTGCCAGTCGTCGCGCACAAACAGGAAGAACAGCGCGGAATGGCGGCGGCGCACGCTGTGGCCAGATGCGTGCAGGCCACCACAGCCTACCAGCTCGCCGTCATCGGTGCAGGCCACCAGCGTGTGGCTGGTTTCCGGATAGTTGTCGAGCAGCGCCTGGGTAGCAGCCAGTGACTGGAACGGCTGTTGCAGGGTATTGCGTACTACGCCGGGGGATTGGCGCAGGCGGAACAGTGCAGCCGCATCGGTGGGCTGCAGGCGGCGGATGGTATAAGCCATGGGGGCTCCCGGAGTTGATGGGCTGCGGCGGCGGTTGGCCGTGCCCGAAACCCTACCTTGCCATTGCCGCATGCCAAATGGCAACTGCCCGTGCGGGCAAGCCGGCACGGGCAGCAAGGTTGGCCGCAAGCGGATGGCTAGCCGTTTAGCGTTTGGCCTGGGTAGCGCGGTCTACCAGTACCATCAGGTGCTGGTAGGGGATGCCGCCGTGTTCCGACAGGCCGATCTCGCAGGTGGCGCTGGTAGAGAAGCCGCTGCCGCAGTCGCGGACCTGCTGGCGCAGGCCGCTTAGCGCGCTTTCATTCAGCTCCGGGTGGCTGAAGCCCTTGTCGCCGGCAAAACCACAGCAGGTAATGCCCTTGGGTTCCAGTACCTGTGTGGCGCAGCGGCGCGCCAGCGCGTTGAGCATGCCGGCCTGGCCTTTCTTGCGCATGCTGCATACCACGTGTAGCGCCACTTGCTCGTCCTGCGGGGTGAAGCTCAGGTGTTCTGCCGCTACCTCATGCACAAAGCTGGTGACGTCCATCACCTGCAGGCGCGGGTCGCGGATGCCGTCCAGCAGCGCGGCGGTACACACGCCGTTGTCGATGATCACCGGCAGGCGGCCGTTGTCGCTGGCGGCCAGCAGTGCGGCTTCCAGCTCGCTCACTTTTTTGTCGGCAGCGTCCTGCGCACCCTTGGACTTGAACGGCGTGCCACAACACAGATTGGCCAGCCCGTCGGGGTAGACAATGCCGTAGCCGGCTTTACCCAGTACCGAGGCGACTACTTCGTTGAGCGGGCGTTGGTCCGGCATATGGCGAGACGGCACGAAGGTACGGGTGAGGCAGGACGGCAGATACACCACCTGGCGCGGGCTGTGCGCATTGACGCCCAGCGTTTTCATCTTGCCGGCCGCGCGCGGGAAGTAGCGGTTCCAGCGCGGAATATGGCGGCCGCCCACCTTGCGCAGCACGCGCATCACGCCGCCGGTGGCGCCGTCGCCAGCCACCGCGTGTACCACGTCCAGCGCCTTCAGCCCCAGCTTGGCGCCGGTGGTAGCGGTGGCAAAATTGTCGGCCAGCGTATCGGCCACCGCCCAGCCCACGTCGCTCAGGCTGGCCTGGCGGATCAGGCTGGTGAGGCTGCCGGTGTTGATGCCCACCGGACAGGCGGTTTCGCACAGGCCACAGGTGGTACAGGTCTCGTCGCCGGCGTACTGGTAGGCGGCGCGGATCTCGGCCAGGCGGTCGCTGTCGCCGGTTTTTTCCAGCAGCGCCATTTCGCGGTTGGCCACAATGCGCTGGCGCGGGGTAAGGGTAATGGCGCGGCTGGGGCACATTACCTCGCAGAAGCCGCACTCGATGCACTTGTCGATCAGCGGGCCCACCGCCGGGATCGGCTTCAGGTCGCGTACGTGCAGCAGCTTGTCGTGGGTGATGATGACGTCCGGGTTCAGGATGCCCTGCGGGTCGAACAGCGCCTTGATTTCCTGCATCAGGCGGTAGGCGGCCGGGCCCCATTCCATCTCGACAAAAGGCGCCATATTGCGGCCGGTGCCGTGCTCGGCTTTCAGCGCACCTTCGTATTCCACCGCCACCAGCTGGCACACCGCTTCGATAAATGCCTCGTAACGGGCGATCTCGGTCGGGCCGCTGAAATTGGGGGTAAACACAAAGTGCAGGTTGCCTTCCAGCGCGTGGCCGAAAATGATGGCCTCGTCGTAATGGAACTGGCGGAACAGTGCCTGCAGCTTCAGCGTGCCTTCGGCCAGGTGCTCGATGGGGAAGGCCACGTCTTCGATGATGACCGTGGTTTCGGCGGCGCGCATCGCCCCCACGCTGGGGAACATGCCTTTGCGGATGTTCCAGTACTGCGTGTACTCGGCCACGTCGCTGGTAAAGCGGATGCCGGTTTCGGTATGGATATGCGCGATATAGCCACTGATAGCGTCTACGTTGGCCGCAATGGCGTCCGGGCTGGCGGCGCGGGTTTCGATCAGGATGGCGGCGGCGTCCGGCCCCAGCGTCTTGATGAAGTCCGGCACGCCGGCCTTGTTTTCTACCGATTTCAGGCTGGCGCGGTCCAGCAGCTCGGCCGACGACACCACGTCCTTGTGCTGCGCCAGGATCTGGATGGCGTCGCAGGCGGCCTTGATGTCGGGGTAGAACACCAGGGCCGAGGCCTTGTGCGGGTGCTCCACCACGGTGTGGTAGGTCACCTCGGACACAAAGGCCAGCGTGCCTTCGCTGCCCACGATCAGGTGCGCCAGCATGTCCACCGGGTCGGCAAAATCCAGCAGCGCGTTCAGGCTGTAGCCGGTGGTGTTCTTCATCTTGTACTTGCGGCGGATGCGCGCGGCCAAGGTGTCGTCGGCCAGGATACGTGCGCGCAACGCGCCCAGCTGCGCCAGCAAGCTGGCGTGGCTTACGCGGAAGGCGGCCACGCTGGCCGCGTCGCCGGTATCCAGCACCGTGCCATCGGCCAGCACCATGCGCAGCGATTTCAGCGTCTGGTAGGTGTTCTCGGCGGTGCCGCAGCACATGCCGCTGGAATTGTTGTTGACGATGCCACCGATCATGGCCGAGTTGATGGTAGCCGGGTCGGGGCCGATCTTGCGGCCGAACGGCAGCAACGCGGCGTTGGCCTCGGCGCCGATCACGCCCGGCTGCAAGCGGATGGCCAGGCCGTTATCCAGCACCTGCAGGCTTTTCCAGCCGTGGCTGGCCACAATCAGGATGGAGTCGCTGACCGCTTGGCCCGACAGCGAGGTGCCGGCGGCACGGAAGGTCACCGGCAGTTGCAGGCTGGCCGCCTCGCGCAGAATAGTGCGCACCTCGGCTTCGCTTTCGCTTTTGATGACGATTTTGGGCGTCAGCCGGTAACAGGAGGCGTCGGTGCCGTAGGCCAGCGTTGACAACGGGTCGGTAAACACCCGCCGAGCAGGCAGGGTTTCCAGGATACGTTGATGAAATTCGCGGTAGGCACCTTGCAGCATGTCACTCTCCGGTGGCGTGGGTCTGTTGGTTTTGTGGATGCTTGATGTTGCCATACTTTATTGCCTTGCCCATCAGGGGTTTGCCCTTGATTGCGGGCAGCAGTTAAGCTGCAAAGTCATCCGGAGGAGCAAGCATGTTGATCAACAAAGACGATGCCACGCTGCTGGTGGTAGACATACAGGAAAAACTGGTGCCAGCGGTGCAGGACGCCAGTGGCATGGTAGCGCGTTGCCGCTGGCTGATTGCGGCGGCGGTGGATCTGGGGGTGCCGGTTGTGTTTTCCGAGCAATACCCGCAAGGGCTGGGCGAGACATTGCCTTTGCTGTCGGCACTGGCCCCACAGGCCGCGGTGGTAGAAAAGCTGCATTTTTCCTGCATGGAAGGGCAGTGCCTGCCCGATAGCCTGATGTCGCGCCGCCAGGTCATTGTGTGCGGCATGGAAACCCATGTGTGCGTGTTGCAAACCGTGATGGGGCTATTGCAAGAAGGCAAGCAGGTATTTGTGGTGGCGGATGCGGTATCCAGCCGCTCGCTGCTGGACCGCGACTATGGCCTGCAGCGCTTGCGTGATGCAGGCGCGGTGCTGGTAACGCGCGAAATGGTGCTGTTCGAGTGCCTGCGCGTATCTGGTACACCGTTGTTCAAGCAGATGAGCAAGCGCTACCTGGTGGGCGACCAGCCCTGAGATGGTGCATTGCTGCTGATGCAAGGGCCAGAAAAGCAAAAGGTTGGCCGCATTGCTGCGGCCAACCCCTGGCTTGTTGAGATGACGGCTTAGCCGTTCTGGTTCTCCCTCTATCAAACCCGGCACCCCGCTTCGCGTGGTGCAATATCCTGAAAAGAAGCCCCGAATTGGCGCATTGCACCAATTCGGGAAGCTTTTGCACCAAGATTGTGCAAAATATTTCCCTCTCCACGCCCGGTTTATCGAAACCAAGCCCAAAAAACGGGAAACAACACCTGTCGCTCCAAAGAGCAGGATAGATTGAGCAAATCCCGTGCCAGGCTGAAGCGGCTGGCGCGCATCGACAAGGTTTGCCATGCGGCGGGGTATAGGTGCAGAGTCCTACCGGGCAGACGGCTAGCCCGGCAGGGCGGTGGTGGGGGCAGCCAGGGTTGCTGTCTGGCGAAGGGGGAGGCTTACAAGCTCTGGAAGCGCACGCGGTAGCTGTGGTCGCTGTACTTCAGGTCCAGCAGCCAGTCGCCGCTGCCGCTGATGCAGACCGGCAGCGTCACCTTGGCCTGCCATTGTGACTGGCCATCGATAAAACGATAGCGGTTAAAGCCCATATCCATCTTTTCCATGGAAAACTCGGCTGCCGGTGCAGTGCTGCCTTGTTTGCTCAGGCTGATCAGGAATGGCTGGCTGTGGCGCGGTGTGCGGTCAAAGCGCAGCACGCTGCCATCCGGCAGGGTGCAGCCCTGCTGCAGGTTGCTGCAGCTCACGTCCTGGCGTTGCAATTCGCTGCCTTTATTTTGCAGATACCAGTAGATCAACCCGGCTTTGAGCACGGCAAAGCAGATAAGGGCAATGCCGACAAACAGCCATTGCTGGCGGCTGAGTTTTTTCATTGCCAGGCCCCCCGCATTTGCGCCACACCGTGCGCACCCGCTTGTCTGGCCTCGTCAAGGTTGGCCGCACGCAGCCCGCCAAGCGCGAACACCGGCAGCGGTGCCGCCGGGGCCAGGCAGCTAGCCAGCCCGTCCCAGCCCAGCGCTGCCTGATCGGGGTGGCTGGCGGTGGGCTGCACGTGGCCCAGCAGCGCGTAGTCCAGCCCCAGCGCGGCAGCACGTTCCAGCTCGGCGCGGCTGTGGCAGGATGCGCCCACCCAGGCAAAGTGCGGGCGAGTTTCGCTGGCTGCCAGGCGCTGGCTGTTCAGCTGCACACCGTCTACCGGCCAGCCTTTCAGCCATGCAGGGTCAGCGTTGACGATGAGCTTGCCACCACGCGGGTGGATGATTTCGCTGATCTCGCCTACCAGTGCGGCCAACTGTTCGCGGTTTTTTTGCGGTTCGCGCACGATGACCCACGGCGCGTCCTGGCGCTGGGCTAGCTTGTCCAGCAGCGCGTCGCGCCCGGTTTCCGCAATGCAGGTGAGGTTCAGTACGTCCGGCAGCTGCAGCGAGCGCAGGATAGGGTCGTTGGCCGGTAGCATGGGTTTTACCGACAGGTGGCCGGGTTGCTGCCAGGCAAAGGCCTGGCCTTCGTGCGGTTGGGGCTCGCCCTGCCACGCCCAGATACGATAAAACAGAAGCTCGACCGAGGCGTGCTCGTAATGGTGTACGCGGCGCAGCCACGGCGTAGCGTGGGTGACGGTAATGCCCATTTCTTCCTGGAACTCGCGAACCAGCGCGTCGAATGGCGCTTCGCCGGCTTCTACCTTGCCGCCGGGGAATTCCCAGTAGCCGGGGTAGGGTTTGCCGGCCGGGCGGCTGCCCAGCATGAACTGGCCATCCGGGCGCATCAGCGCGCCGGCGACCACGGGAATAGTGTGTTTGTGTTCTGTCATGGTGCCCAGAGTTGGCCGCCAGGCGGCCGGTGTCGGGTTTAGCGGCCCAGCTCGGCTATGCGTTCGGCAGGCTCGCGCCCGGCCCAGTCGCAGGCAAACTGCCAGGCCACGCGGCCGGAACGGCTGCCGCGCAGCTGGCTCCATTGCAGCGCGGCGCGTTCGGCCTCTGCGTCTAGCGGCAGGCTGAAATGGGCCAGCCAGCCGCGTACTGCCGCCAGGTAGGCGTGCTGGTCAAACGGGTAGAACGATAGCCACAGGCCAAAACGGTCGGATAGCGATACTTTTTCTTCGGTGGTTTCGCCGGGGTGAATCTCGCCATCTTTCACCCAGCCCTCGCGGTTTTCGCTGGCGCGCTCGGGCATCAGGTGGCGGCGATTGGAGGTGGCGTACACCAGCAGGTTGGCCGCGCGCTGCGCCAGGCCACCATCCAGCGCTGACTTCAGCGCCTTGTAGCTGTCTTCGCCTTCCTCAAACGACAGGTCGTCGCAAAACAGGATGAAGTGCTCCGGCCGCGTGGCCACCAGCGCCACGATCTGGCCCAGGTCGGGCAGGTGGCTTTTGTCCACTTCGATCACGCGCAGGCCGCGCTGTGCGTACTCGGCCAGCAGCGCCTTGATCAGCGACGACTTGCCGGTGCCGCGGGCGCCGGTAAGCAATACGTTATTGGCAGGGCGGCCAGCCAGAAACTGCTCGGTGTTGCGCACGATCAGGTTTTTTTGACGCTCGATATCGGTCAAGTCGGCCAGGCGCACGGTATGCGGTGCGTGGATGGCTTCCAGCCAGCCGCTGAGGCCGGCACGGCACCAGCGGAAGGCCGGGGCAGACCAGTCCGGCTCGGGAATGGCCGGCGGTAGCAGGGGTTCCAGGCGGGCCATGAGGGCTTCGGCGCGGGTAAGAAAGGCTTCCAGTTTGTCCATTGCAGCTCCGGTTCAGGCGACGAGCGGTTTTTCCAGCATTTCCAGATCCAGCGCGGCGTCCAGCGGCAGGCCGACGCCCGCGCCCAGCGGGTAGGGCTGGCGTTCGCCGGTGGGCTGATAGCCGCGACGCAGGTAGTAGGCGCGCAGCTCGGGGCGGCCGGCCAGTACGCTCATGCGTGCCCGCAGCAGCCGGTAGTGGCTGGCCAGCGTGGCTTCGGCGTGCGCCAGCATGGCTTTGCCGATACCGCCAGCCTGGCAGGCCGGGTCGACAGCGAGCATGCCGATATAGCCGTAGCTGTCGGCTGGTTCGATATGCACGCAGGCTACCAGCTGCCCCGCTTGCCAGCCCAGCAGCACTTGTCCGGGCGCGGCCAGCACGGCGGCCAGTTGCGCCTCGCTTGTGCGTGCACCGCGAATCAGCGCCGACTCGTGCGTCCAGCCGGCCTGGCCCTCGCCGGGGCGGTAGGCCAGGTTGACCAGCTGGCTGAGCGCGGGCAGGTCGGCGGCGGTAGCCGTGGTGAGCTGTAGCATGGCCTAGTCGCGCAGCGTGATGGCGGGCCAGCCGTGCTCGCGTGCGTGCGCCAGCAGGGTATCGTCGGCGTCGACGGCAACAGGGTGGGTCACGATGGACATCAGCGGCAGGTCGTTGCGCGAGTCGCTATAGAAATAGCTCTTGTCGTAGCTTTGCAGCGTCTCGCCACGTGCGGCCAACCAGTCGTTCAGGCGGGTGATCTTGCCGGCCTGGAAGCTGGGTACGCCGGTGGGCTTGCCGGTGTAGTTGCCGGCTGCGTCCTCTTCCAGCTCTACCGCAATCAGGTGCGCCACGCCCAGCTCGCGGGCGATGGGGGCAGTGATGAAGCGGTTGGTGGCGGTGATGATCATCACCACGTCGCCGGCTACCTGGTGGGCGGCCACCAGATCGCGTGCTTTTTGCGGAATGATGGGCAGGATGTGTTCCTGCATGTACTGCGCGTGCAGGGTGTCCAGTTCGCTGCGGCTGAAACGGGTCAGCGGCGCCAGCTGGAAGTCCAGAAACTCGTAGATGTCCAGCGTACCGGCTTTGTACTGCTCGTAAAAGTAGTCGTTCTGGCGGGCGTGGTGGTCCGGGTCCAGAATGCCGCGTTTGATCAGGAACTTGGGCCACTCGGTGTCGGAATCACCGGCAATCAGGGTGTTGTCGAGGTCAAACAGGGCAAGATTCATGTCAGGTTCCGGGGTTGGCGGTTTGCAATACGTTTTTCACCAGCGGCACGGTGATGGGCCGGCGCATGGCCAGCGAGTAGCGGTCCAGCGTGTCCAGCATGGTAATCAGGCTGGACAGGTCGCGCCGCCAGTGGGTGAGCAGGTAGCGGAAGACATCGTCGCCAATGGCTAGCTGGCGGCTGGCGGCGTGGTGGCGCAGGGCAGCCAGCTTATCGTTGTCCGACAGGGCTTTTACCTCGAACACCAGGCCCCAGCCCAGGCGGGTGCGCAGGTCGTCGCGCACCGGGGCTTGCATAGGCGGCTGGCGGCCGGCCATCAGCAGGCGGCCTTCGCCGCTTTCTTTCAGCGAGTTGTAGATGGAGAACAGCATGATCTGGTCGTCCGGTGGCAGGTCGTCCACGTGGTCGACGGCGATGAAGCTGGCCTCGCGCGCAAAGTCGGGCAGCTGTTCGTGCTGGGCGTCCAGGTAGATGGAGGCGCGGCCCATGCGCTCGGCGTGGGCGATCCACGCCTGCAGCAAGTGGGTTTTGCCGCACCCAGGCTCGCCCCACAGGTACACGAAGCGCTCGCCTTCTTCGTGGGTAAGCGCTGCGATGATTTCGCGGTTGCGCTGCGCCAGAAAATTATCGAAGGCGGGGAGCGGGGTGGGGCTGAGGTCTAGAACAAGCTGATCCAACATGGGGGCGGTCAAAAAGAGTCAGGGGTCGATTTTACGCTGATAAAAGCCACTATTGAAATAATGTCTGACCAGATGGCGCATCAGAATCACGCTAATGGCAGAAAGCGGCAGGGCCAGCAGGATGCCGACAAAGCCCATCAGCTCGCCAAACGCCATCAGGGCAAAGATCACGGTCATGGGCGACAGGCCGATGCGCTCGCCCACCAGGTAGGGGGTCACCAGAAAGCTTTCCAGCATTTGCCCGACCATGAACACACCCCACACCATCAGGATGCCGCTGGCACTGTCGTACTGCAGCACGGCAGCCAGGGTCGCCAGCAGCAAGCCCAGGAAGGCGCCCAGATAAGGGATGAACACCAGCAGGCCGGCAATAATGCCGATGGCCAGGCCGGAATCCAGCCCCACCAGCCACAGGCCGCCGCCATAAATGGCCGCCATGATCAGCATCACCGAGAGTTGGCCGCGCAGGAATTGCCCCAGCATGCTGTCGACTTCGCGCGCGATGCGGCCAACTTCGGCTTCCCAGCGCCGCGGTATCAGGCTGGCGATGCGCGCCACCATATCGTCCCAGCCGTGCAGGAAGTAATACAAAAGGATGGGGAGCAGGCTGAGGTTGGCCAGGCTCGATAGCAGCAGGGCGCCGCCATGGGTGAGCTGCGGCGCGACGCGGGTAATGGTCTGGCGCACATTGCCGGCGTTCTGGCTCAGCACATTGCGCCAGCTGTCGCTGTCTATGCTCAGGCTGGTGCCCAGCCAGGCGTTGATACGTGGCAGAGCCTGGTGTTGCACAAAATCCACCAGTACCGGCAGCCGGGCTGCCAGCGCCTGCGCTTGCGATACCAGCATGGGCACCACGATCAGGATCAGCCCGAGTATGGCAATAAAGCCGCCCGCCATGACCAGCAGCAGCGAACTGGTGCGCGACAGGCCTTTCTCTTGCAGCCGGTCTACGGCCGGGTCCAGGATATAGGCCAGAATCGCCGCGGTGACAAAAGGCGCCAGTACGCCAGAGAGCCTGCCAGCCAGCCATAGCAAGGCTGCCAGCGCGATAGCGATAATCAACCACGGAAGATAAACAGAGCGGGAGCGTTCCATTGTCTTTTCAGTTAAAATACAGCCGCTTTGGGCCAAGAGCCCAGGGCGCTCAAAGCAGCAAAACGATCACGTTAGCAGAAAGCGAGTTTACCTTGAACACCACGTCCCTCAGTTACCGTGATGCCGGCGTCGATATCGATGCAGGCGACGCGCTCGTCGAAAACATCAAGCCGTTTGCCAAGCGCACCATGCGTCCGGAAGTCCTCGGTGGCCTCGGCGGTTTCGGCGCACTGGTGGAAATTTCCAAAAAATACCAAGAGCCGGTACTGGTTTCCGGTACTGACGGCGTCGGTACCAAGTTGAAGCTCGCCTTTGACTGGAACAAGCATGATACCGTCGGCATCGACCTGGTGGCCATGAGTGTCAACGACATTCTGGTGCAAGGCGCCGAACCTCTGTTCTTCCTGGATTACTTTGCCTGCGGCAAGCTGGATGTGCCGCAAGCAACCGATGTAATCAAGGGCATCGCCGAAGGCTGCGAGCAAGCAGGCTGCGCACTGATCGGTGGTGAAACCGCCGAGATGCCGGGCATGTACCCGGTGGGCGAATACGACCTGGCCGGCTTTGCCGTTGGCGTGGTTGAAAAGAGCAAGGTTATCACCGGCCGCGACATCAAGCCGGGCGATGTGGTACTGGGCCTGAAATCCAACGGTGTGCACTCCAACGGTTACAGCCTGGTGCGCAAGATCATCGAGCGCGCCCAGCCAGACCTGGACGCTGCCTTTGACGGCGATAAAACCCTGCGTGAGGCCGTTATTGCCCCGACCCGCATCTACGTGAAGCCCCTTCTGGCGCTGATGGAGAAGCTGACGGTAAAAGGCATGGCGCACATCACCGGTGGCGGCATTACCGAGAACACCCCGCGTGTACTGCCGGCCAACACCGTGGCGCAGATCGATGCCAGCAGCTGGACCATGCCCAAACTGTTCCAGTGGCTGCAGGCCGAAGGCAATGTGGATGCGCAGGAAATGTACCGCACCTTCAACTGTGGCATCGGCATGGTCGTGATCGTGGATGCTGCAGATGCTGACGCGGCAGCGGCGTTCCTGGCCGAGCAGGGCGAAACCGTATCGCGCATCGGCGTGATCCGTGCCCGTAACGGCGACGAGCACCAGACCCAGGTAGCCTGAGCCCTGTCTGGCTGACGCAAGGCGCCGCCGGCAGTGCTGGCGGCGTTTCTGTTTGCGGCCAACTTTTCTGCTGTTGCACAACCGTTTTTGACTGCTGACATGAAAAACATCGTCATCCTGATTTCCGGCCGTGGCTCCAATATGCAAGCCATTGTCGATGCGCAGATCGCCGGCGCACGTATTGCCGCGGTGATTGCCAACCGCCCCGATGCTGCCGGCCTGGCCTGGGCCGCCGAGCGTGGCATTGCCACCGTTGGCCTGGACCACAAGCAGTTTGCCAGCCGTGAAGCGTTTGACGAGCGCCTGGCCAGTGAAATCGACGCTTTTGCCCCCGATCTGGTGGTGCTGGCCGGCTTCATGCGCATCTTGACGCCCGCGTTTACCGCGCGCTACGAAGGCCGCATGCTGAATATTCACCCTTCGCTGCTGCCATCGTTCCCCGGCTTGCATACCCACCAGCGTGCCATCGACATGGGCTGCAAAGTGGCCGGCTGCACCGTGCACTTTGTCACGGCCGAGCTGGACCACGGCCCGATCGTGGCGCAGGGCGTGGTGCCGGTGTTGGATGACGATACCGAGGCGGCGCTGGCTAACCGTGTGCTGGCGCTGGAGCACCAGCTGTACCCGCAAGCCGTGCGCCAGTTTGTGGCCGGCGAGCTGCAGGTAAACGGCAGCCGCGTCAGCGGCGTGGCCGCCAGCCAGGCCAGCGCCAGCCTGATGGTACCGGCGCCGCGTTGAAGCGCTGGCGCAAACCGGCTGCCAGCCTGATGGCTGTGGCCTTTATCCTGTCCCTGCTGGCGCATATTCTGGCGCTGGGCAGCGGGCTGGTGTCGTTTGACAGCATCGATATGCCGGAAGACCCGGCGCTACGCCAGCTCAGCGCCACGCTGCAGGATATGCAGCTGGATGCGCCCAAACCGCCCGCGTTAAGCGCCCCGCGCATCCCCGGTACACTGGGTGTGCCGCGTGGCGAGGCGTCGCAGCCGGTGGCCGACAAGCCCAAGCCCAAGCATGAAAAGGTAGCGGCCAAGCGCAAACCGCAGCCGGCTGCCAGTGCCGTAGCCGCCGAGCCGCCCGCGCCGGATCAGCAGGTAGCGCAGGCCGAGGCCAGCGCACCCATGGCCAAAGCGCCCAACGTGGCCAAGCCTGCCGCCAGTGCACCGCTGGCTGAAGTGGCCAGCAAGCCGGCTGACAATGCCGAAGCGGATAGCGACAAAGTGGTGAAGCCGGACGAGCGCATTACCCGCTTCCCTGCTGCGGCGCGCATGCAATATGGCTTGTACCTGTCTGGCGTTTTGCTGGGTAGTGGCGAGATGCGCTGGCAACGCGACGGTGGCAACTATAGTTTGATCACCGATGTCACGCCGGTAGTGGGCCCCAAGCTGCGTTACGAAGCCGTGGGCAGTATTACGCCGCAGGGCTTGCGACCAGAAAGCTTCAAGGCCACGCGCAACGGCGAGCCACGCGAGTACGCCCGCTTTGACTGGGCCGCCGCCACATTGGCCTATGGCGACAAGGAGCACAAGACCGAGCCGCTGCAACGCGGTGCCCAGGACTGGCTCAGCCTGGGGGTGCAGCTGGCGCTGCATGGCAAGAAGATGAGCGATGCGCCTATCCAGATCACAACGGGTAAAAAGGTTTACCGCATGGCGCTGCGGCCGGAAGGCGAGACCGACTTTGACACGGGGGCAGGTGCTATCCGTGCCGTAGTGGTTCGGGTGCGAGACGAGGGGGAGCTGACAGAGTTCTGGCTGGCCCCGGACTTCGCCAATATTCCGGTACGTATCCTGCGCGCAGACAAAGACAAGCGTATCGAGCTGCGTGCGAATCTGATTGAACTAGATGGCGACACTGTTTGGAAACAGCCGCCACGACAACCGAGACATCAAAATGAAAGTAAACGTTAGCCAATTCAACCACCTGGAACAGGTGCTGTTTGCCATGCTGCGCTTTGATCGCCCGGCCGACGCCGTGCTCACTGCGCATTTCCGCCAGCACAGCAAACTGGGCGGCACCGACCGCCACCTGATTGCCGAAACCGCCTTTGCCTGCCTGCGCCACCTGGAAACCCTGCGTCCGCTGTGTGGCAAGCAGGTGAACTCGCGCCGCCTGGCGCTGGCTACCCTGGTGCGTATCGGTGGTACCAACCTGCGCGAGCTGGATGGCGTGATGAAAGAAACCGAGCGCGAATGGCTGGCGTCGGTCAAAGGCGCCGAGCTGCCGGACGACCTGAGCGCCCGCTCCGGCCTGCCTGGCTGGGTGATTGGCCTGTTGGGCGAGCAGGAAGAAGGCGAGGTGATTGCGCTGGGTAAAGGCCTGGCGTCTTACGCGCCGCTGGACCTGCGTGTGAATACCCTGAAAATGAAGCGTGACGACGCGCTGATCCAGCTGCAGGATTCCGGCATTGCCTGCGAGCCTACCCCGTATTCGCCGATCGGCATCCGCCTGAAAGGCAAGCCCGCGCTGGCTCGCCACCCGCTGTTTGTCGGTGGTGCTATCGAAGTGCAAGACGAAGGCAGCCAGCTGCTGGGCCTGCTCACCGGCGCGCGCCGTGGCGAAATGGTGGTGGACTTCTGCGCCGGTGCCGGTGGCAAAACCCTGCTGCTGGGTGCGCAGATGGCTTCCAGTGGCCGCCTGTACGCCTTTGATATCTCGGAAAAACGCTTGGCCAACCTGAAGCCACGCCTGGCGCGCTCCGGCCTGTCCAACGTGAACAGCACGCTGATTGCACACGAGAACGACACCAAGGTAAAACGCTTGGCCGGTAAAGCCGACCGCGTGCTGGTGGATGCGCCGTGCTCCGGCCTGGGTACCCTGCGCCGCAACCCGGACCTGAAATACCGCCAGAGCGTGGAAAGCGTAGCCGAGCTGAACGCCAAGCAAACCGCCATTCTGGCCTCGGCTTCGCGCCTGGTGCGCACGGGTGGCCGTCTGGTGTACGCCACGTGCAGCCTGCTGCCGGCCGAAAACCAGGACATCGTGAATGCGTTTCTGGAAAGCCACCCGGATTTCGAGCTGCTGCCAGCCAACACCCTGCTGGTCGAGATGAAAATTGCGCTGGATACTGGTGATTACCTGAGCCTGCGCCCGCACCTGCATAACAGCGACGGCTTTTTTGCCGCCGTGTTGCAGCGCAAGGCTTGAGTCGCAGCGCCTGCGGCCCTAGAATAGTCGATTGAATTTGTCGGGTAATCGCCCGGCCATTAATGCAAAAGGAAGATCATGTCGATTCAGGACACCATCCGCCAGACCGTGACCGAAAACCCGGTCGTGCTGTACATGAAAGGCTCCGCCACCTTCCCGCAGTGCGGTTTTTCCAGCCGTGCCGTACAAATCATCAAGGCCTGTGGCGTTGAAAAGTTTGTTACCGTCGATGTGCTGGCCGACCCGGAAGTACGCCAAGGCATCAAGGATTACGCAAACTGGCCGACCATCCCGCAGCTGTACGTGAACGGCGAGTTCGTTGGCGGCTCGGACATCATGTACGAGATGTACCAGGCCGGCGAGCTGCAGGAACTGCTGAAAGACATCGCAGCATCCTGATCGCCCGCAGCGCAGCCTGCCCCGTGCGGCTGTCTTGCTACACAAACCCTGTCGCGTCTGCGGCAGGGTTTGTCTTTTTCCGGCCTATCGTTTGGGTGCATCCGCTGTGGTCTTGTTTGATCTGACACAGTTGGCCGCACGAAACAGGGAAAACCCTGCATAGAGGGCATGGCTGCAAACAGCTGTTTGCTTGTACAATGTTGCCCCATACCAATTTAGCGAACCGGCTGCCGCCTGGCGGCCGGTTTTCCGTATCAAGAAAAGCGGTTTGCGCGGGCACCAGCCTGGCGCAGCCGCTTTTTGCCAAGGTTTGGGAAGAGCATGAACATCACCGTAGTCAATCACCCGCTGGTACAACACAAACTCGGCCTGCTGCGCGAGGGCGATATCAGCACCATGAAATTCCGCCTGCTGACCCAAGAGCTGGCCCGCCTGCTGGCGTATGAAGCCACCCGTGATTTCGAGCTGGAAACCGTCACCATCGATGGCTGGTGCGGCCCGATCGACGTGCAGCAGATCAAAGGCAAGAAGGTTACCGTGGTGCCTATCCTGCGCGCCGGTATCGGCATGCTGGACGGCGTGCTCGACCTGGTACCGTCGGCCAAGATCAGCGTGGTAGGCCTGGCCCGCAACGAAGAAACCCTGGAACCGGTGTCCTATTTCGAGAAGTTTGTCGGCAACCTGGACGAGCGCATCGCCATGATCATCGACCCGATGCTGGCGACCGGCGGCTCGCTGATTGCCACCATCGACCTGCTCAAGCGCAATGGCTGCAAGCACATCAAGGCGGTGGTAATGGTAGCGGCCCCGGAAGGCGTAAAAGCGGTAAACGATGCCCACCCGGATGTGCAGATCGTGGCCGCTTCGCTGGACAGCCATCTGAACGAACACGGCTATATCATCCCGGGCCTGGGTGACGCCGGCGACAAAATATTCGGTACCAAACACGCCTGATTCCTGGCACACAGCCGCTTGCAAAAGCGGCTTTTTTGCAGCCGCGGCCAACCTTGGGGGCAGCATGAGCAGCAGCATCAGCAAGGCACAAGTAGCACAGATCGAGCAGGATTTTCTGCTGCGCTTTCCCGGTGGCTTGCAAGACCCGGCCTGGCTGGCGCTAGGCAAAAAGCATCGCAGTACCCTGCAAGCCATGGCGCTGTTTGATACCGCGCTATCGCTGCCAACGTTGGCCGCAGCCATCGCGCAGCAGCGTTACGGCGAGGTAATCGAAGCCTGCAGGCAGTTTGTCGGGCGCTGTACCACGATCAGCACGTTCGAAAAGATTGCCTTTCGCAACTATCTGGCGTTTGGCGATGTGCACGAGCCGTTTATACGCTGCCTGCACGCGCTGCTAGCGCGGTGCGATGCGGCCAGCTTTGACGATTTTGTCGACGTACTGCTGCTGTGCCGCTACGACAAAAATGCCAACGCCGCCAAGTGGCCGCTGGTCACCGCGTTTCTGGCGTATAGCAACCCGCAGCAACATGTCTGCGTGAAGCCAACGACAATAAAGAAACTGGCTGCCAGGCTGGGTGTGGATATTGCTTATCAGGCGCAGCCGGCTTACCAGACCTACCAGCGCGTGCAGGCGATGGTGGCGCAGTTTCGCCAGCACAGTACGCAGCTGGTGGTAGATAACAATATTACTGCCCAGGCGGTGATGTACTGCACGGTGTAATACACGCTGCACAGACACAAAGCATTCAACAACAAGAAGGTAAAACCTATGTTCCAACAAGTGAAAGTGGCCGTGTCCGGTGCCCAGATCCTGTTCGTCGCCTTTGGCGCGCTGGTGCTGGTACCGCTGCTGACCGGCCTGAACCCTGCCATGGCGCTGCTGGGCGCCGGCCTTGGCACCCTGCTGTTCCAGCTGTGTACCGGCCGTCAGGTGCCCATCTTCCTGGGCTCTTCCTTTGCCTTTATCGGCCCCATCATTTACTCGATGCAAACCTGGGGGCAGGGCGCCACCATGTTTGGCCTGTTCTTTGCCGGTTTCATGTACTTCGTGTTTGCCGCCATCGTGAAATGGCGCGGCATGGCGCTGGTGAACAAGCTCTTGCCGCCGGTGGTGATCGGCCCGGTGATCATGATCATCGGTCTGTCGGTAGCTGGTGCGGCGTCCAATATGGCCATGGGGCGTGCTGGCGGCCAACAGATCATGCCGTATGAAACCTCGCTGCTGCTGGCGGCCATCTCGCTGGCGACCACCATTGCGGTGTCGATCTACGCGCGCGGCATGTTCAAGCTGGTGCCGATCCTGGCGGGGGTGACCGTGGGCTATATCGCGGCAGCCTTCATGGGTGTGGTGGATTTTGCCAAGGTGGCCAACGCTCCATGGTTTGCCGCCCCGGTGTTCCATAGCCCGGAAGTGAACTGGGCTGCGGCGCTGTTCATGCTGCCGGTGGCGATTGCCCCGGCCATTGAGCACATCGGTGGCGTAATGGCCATTGGCGGTGTGACCGGCAAGGACTACACCAAGACCCCTGGCCTGCACCGCACGCTGGCGGGTGACGGCCTGGGTGTGTGCGTGGCCGGCCTGATCGGCGGCCCACCAGTGACCACCTACGCCGAGGTAACCGGCGCGGTGATGATTACCCGCAACTTCAACCCGGTGGTGATGACCTGGGCGGCGATCTTTGCCATCGCCATGGCGTTCTTTGGCAAGTTCAACGCGCTGCTGCAGTCCATCCCGATGCCGGTAATGGGCGGCATCATGGTGCTGCTGTTCGGTACCATTGCCTCCATCGGCCTGAAAACGCTGATCGAAGCCAAAGTCGACCTGATGGAGCCGCGTAATCTGGTGATCATCTCGGTGGTACTCACCGCCGGTATCGGCGGCCTGGAGCTGAAGTTCGGTTCCTTCGGCCTGGTGGGCGTGGGGCTGTGCTCGGTGCTGGCGCTGATTCTCAACCTGATACTGCCAGGCAAGTCGGCTAGCCACGACGGTATCGTGGAAGGGCAGGATATCTAGCCCGCTAGTTGGCCGCAGCTTGCGGCCAACTTGTCGTACCCTGCAAAACACCCCGCCTTGGCGGGGTGTTTTGTATTGTGGCGAGGGTATCAGGCCAGAGTCAGCTGCACGCTTAGCGCCTCGTCAGGGCCGATGGCCAGCAGGCGGTCGATATTGGGGTGCTTGCCGGGGAAGGCCAGCGCGTCGGCGGTATGCTCTGCGTACAGCACCAGGCCCTGTTGGGCGGCGGCGTGGTTGATACAACCGTGCTGCAGCCACAGCGCGTGGTACAGGCGTACAGAGCCTGCCGAGCCGGGTTTGTTTTCCAGCAAAGCCACTTGTTCGCCGTTGGAGCTGTGCAGGCTCAGTGCGCTGATGTGGTCGATTGTGGGGAGGGTGGGCAGAATATCGGCAAAAGCGGGCATAAAAAAACTCCGGTAGTAGATATCCGGAGTTTGGTGCATCGGGCTGAAATTTCCAGGTAATGTTATTGAAATCTTTCAGCCTGCGGCCGGGGCGCTTAGTGCAGGTACAGCCCGTATTCCAGTAGCAAGCTGGCAAACATCACCGCTCCTACGCGGTTGTTGTCCAGAAAAGCCTTGAAACACAGGGCGCGGTCACGGGTGCGGATCTCCAGATACTGCTTGCCGATCAGCACGGCCGAGATCGCCAGCCCGGTAAAGTAGGGCCAGCCCAGACCCAGCTGCCAGCCCAGGCCCAGCATCAGCGCCATGAACACGCCGTGGCACAGCATGATGGCGGCGACATCGTAATCTCCAAAGGTAATGGCGGATGTCTTGATGCCGATTTTCAGGTCGTCCGGCTTGTCGGCCATGGCGTAGGCGGTGTCGTAGGCCACAGTCCAGAACAGGTTAGCCGCCAGCAGCCACCACGCGGTGCTGTCTACGCGCCCGGTTTGTGCCGCGTAGGCCATGGGGATGCCAAAAGAAAAGGCCAGCCCCAGATAGGCTTGCGGTAGCGGAAAGAAGCGCTTGGTGAAGGGGTAGGTGGCTGCCAGCAATACCGCCGGCACGCTCATCAGCAGTGTCAGGCTGTTCATCGGCAGTACCAGCAGCAGACTGAGCAGCGCCAGGCCTGCGGCCAACAGTAGCGCTTCTTTTTCGGTCACCGCACCGCGGGCAAACGGGCGCTGGGCGGTACGCGCCACGTGGGCATCAAAATGGCGGTCGGCGTAATCGTTAATTACGCAGCCCGCCGAGCGCATCAGGAAGGTACCCAGCACGAAAACCAGCAATACCAGCCAGTCTGGCCGACCCTTGGAGGCCAGCCACAGGCCCCACAGCGTGGGCCACAGCAATAGCAGGGTGCCAATAGGTTTGTCTACGCGCATCAGCTGGCCATAGACACTGGCGCGCTCGCGCAGCAGGGTGGTATTCATCTCAGGTAGTGCTCCAGTGCCGGCAAAAACACCTCGCTTACCAGTAGGGGCGAGTCGGCCAGGGTAAAACGGCAGCGTCGTGCGGTCAGCTGGGGGGCATGCTGCGCATCGTGTACGCTGGCCAGGGTATAAAGCGGGTGCGGGTGATCGCTTTGCAGGAACTGCAGCGCTTCGCGCCCCAGGCCAGGCAGGCCGCCAAACAGTGTCAGCCCCAGCGAGCGGCTGCCGCGCTCCAGTATCGGGCGCCATACCCGGCAGTCGTCCAGGGTGATGCTGCGCGCAATCACCACCGGTTCACCGGCTAGCATCAATCGAACGTGTCTGGCATAAACCGGCTGCTTTGCGCTAATCTGC
>NZ_CP085530.1:377500-555000 GCF_020616155.1 Vogesella sp. XCS3
AATGCCATTACCACACTGGGCCCGCTGGAAGGCACCGTGACGGCATCGGGTAAGGTCATCAGCAATCTGGGCGAAGTGCTGAAAGTAAAAGTGCTGACCAAAGGCACGGGCAAGGTCATCGTGTTTGTTACCCAGGAAAAGGTCATCAGCACGCTGAGCTTCCGCGTGGCCGATACCGACCCGCTGGTGCGCCAGCTGGGTATCCAGCCGGGGACAGTTTACAAGTCGGGTGGCGTGTCGCTGTTCCTGCAAGATACCCTGCTGGGCGGCAAGATCGTGGCCGGGGTAGAAGACTTCAGCGCTACCGGCAAGCTGGGCTTTGTCTCGGTCAGCATGGACCAGATGAAGGCGGCCATCGACGCCGGTGTCAACGTGCAGATGAAAAATGGCGAGTCCGGCCAGGCCGGCGACCGCGTGTACGTGAGCGACCTGCTCAATGCAGGCAGCCGCAACGATAGCCTGCTGGGCTCGCTGGGTGATATCAGCCTGGCCGCTGGCCAGAGCAAAGCGCTGGCCGCCCTGGCGGTCGACCCGGTTAGCGGCCAGCTGCCGCTGGACGTGGGTCTGCGTGTGACGTTGACCGACCCGGCAGTCAATGGCGGCAAGCCCATCGCGCTGGATGTCACCGTGCACAAAGCACAGACAACCGACAATAGCTCGCTGGCCATGCTGGCTAGCAACGTGAATGCCGCCATCAACGCCGCATTGGTGGCCTGGGCCGGTAAACAGGTGCCGCCGCTGGCCACCATCCCGTTTGCAGGCCATACCTTTGTCACGCTGGGTGACCTGTACAAGCTCGATGGCAGCGTAGAGCAGCAAAATGCGGTGCTGAAGTTCACTGCGCCGACTGCCGCCGCCATGAGCGTGGTTGGCCGCAGCCTGATCAAGGATTTCTTCACCCCGATTACCTTTAGCGATTCCACCTACGGCGTGGGCACCCAGCCTACCGCCAGCCTGACCATTGAAGGCATCAAGGTCGACGCGGGCGGCCTGAACCTGCTGCCGCCGGACGCCAACCCGAGCATCGATATCAGCCTGCCTATCGTCGATGTGTGGAAAGGCGTGACCAGCCTGAAAGACGCGGTAGACGTGCGCGTCACCGGAGCCGACGTGCTGATGGGCTTCCGCAAGCTGTCGTGGGTACAGCTGATCGACGGCCTGAAAATGGTGGGCAACCTGCTGGGCCAGATGAACAGCTTTGCCTTCCTGAACCAGAACATTCCGTTGATCGACCGCAGCGTCAACGACATGCTGGATGTGGCATCCGCGCTGGCGCACGCGCTGGACAAACTGGGCAGCAACCCGGCCCAGGGCGTGACCGAGCTGCGCAAGGTGCTGTCGGAAAGCTTCGGCATGCCGATTTACGACCCGGCGCGCCCGGACGTGTTCGGCATCAATATCGATTACGACGCCAAGACCAATGCCCTGGCGATTACCATCCCGTACGTGATCAAGCTGGCCGACCAGAACTTCTCGCTGGCCATGGACCTGGAAAAACTGGGCGACCTGATCGGTGGCGACACCGTGAAGCAGCTGATGGGGGCCGTGAGCACGCTGGCCGACGTGGGTGGCAGCGCCAAGATCGGCCTAAAATCCAGCGCCATGCTCAATATCGCGCTGGGTGTGGATCTGGATTCCGGCGAGCTGTTCGTGTTCGATCACAACGCCGGCAAGTTGCCTAATGACTACAAAGACGACACGGGCACCTTTGCCCAGCTGACCCTGGATGTAAACGGTCAGGATCTGAACTTTGCCGCTGGCCTGGGCCCGTTGTCGCTGAAGATCAGCAATGGTATTGCCAGCGTGCTGGCGCATGCCGGCCTGTACCTGAAGGACGAAGCGGCAGGCAGCGCCGGCCAGGGCGATGGCCGCCATTACCTGTCGTCTGCCGTGGCGGTAAGCGTGCTGCAGCAGGGCGATAGCGTGGCCCTGCAGTGGCAGGATGCTGCGGCCAACTTTGCCATTACCAGCAGTGACGCCGGCAAGACCATCAAGCTGGTACCGCCTGCTGATGATGTGGCGTCCAGCGCCGATGAAACCTTCCGCCTGAAACTGGTGATCGGTGGCAGTACCTATTACACCGACAGCTTTAGCCGTAGTTACGATGCGGACGCCATGCAGGCGCTGCTGGAGAAAGCGCTGTTCTTTGGCCCGCAAGCGCTGAGCGGTAGCGTCAAGGTAACGGCAGTGAACCCGTCCGACCTGAGCCAGGGCTGGAAGGTGAATCTGAGTGGTACAGGCTTTACCAATAAAACCATCACGACTACCGCCCATGCTCTGAAAGAGGGCGAGGCAGCGCTGGGTAGCGCGGACACCATCCAGTGGGTGCGCGTGCCTAGCGGTTCCGGTGGCAGCTTTACCCTGTCGGTAGATATTGCCGGCAAGACCTACACCACTGGCGATATTGCCTGGAACGCCAGCGCCGCCGACGTGGCAGCCGCGCTGAACGCCAAACTGGCGGCGGTGAAAGTGGGTGATCTGGCGGTAGAGGTGAGCGTGGCTGCCCATAATGCGGGCAACCTGGCCCAGGGCTGGGACGTGCGCTTTATGGGTGGTCTGGCTGGCAAGGCCGTAGCTGCCATGAGCGCCAATACCAGCAATCTGACCCATCAGGGCGCCGTGGCCGTGGTGCCGGTTGTCGCGGGTAAAGACCCGACGGGTGTGCAAACCGCTACCGTCGCGCGTGTAACGGTAGTGGCCGGCAGCGGCGGGACTTTCGACCTGGCGTTCACCGCTGGCGGTCAACAGTATGTGGCCAGAGACCTGGCGTGGAATATCAGTGCAACGGCGCTGAAGAAAAAGCTGAATGAAGCGGTGGATGCCAGCTACAGCGGCATCGAGGTAAGCGAGGACGCCAACTATGGCGGCTTCAGCATCCGCTTTGGCGGCAGCAAGCTGGCCGGCAAGATGGTGACGGTCACCGCCGATACCGCCAAGCTGAAAGCCAGCCCGTTCGGCACGCTGTTCAATAACCTGGATGTGGATTTCGATGGTAAGGCCAGCGTGTTGTTGCCTGCCAGCGTGGAGCTGGACAGCGAGCTGGTGGAGCTGGGCCAGAAACTGATTCCTGGCCTGGAAAGTACTTACCAGGTAGGCAATATCGAAGTACGCATCAACAGTCTGAAGAAGCTGACCGAGGCCATGATTAAAGGCGTGTCGGTGAGCTCGGCGCTGATCAAGACTGCAGGCGAGTACGACGATACCAAGATCATCAACTACAAGCTGCCGAACCTGGACCAGGTTTACAGCGTGATGGCGCTGAAAAACCCGCTGATCCAGCTGATTCGCAACCCGTCCATCATTATTGACGGCATCGATTACGCGCTGAAAGGTATCCAGAAGAGCCTGGACGCCATGGCATCGCTGCCGCTGCCACTGATTGGTAGCCAGCTGAAAAAAGGCACGCAGTTTGTCGGTGATTTCCGCAGTAACGTGATTGCCAAGATCAGCGATTTCGTCAACAGCAGCGTCACCACCTACGGCGGCATGGACAACGCGCTGCGTCACGTGCTGTTTGATGCGTTTACCAGCGACACCAACGGCGACGGCAAAATCCAGGCGGCATCGCTGGACCAGTGGCTGGAAAAAGGTGAAGCGGCTGGTGACAACCCGTTCCTGAACTTCCTGAAAGATTACAACGGCGACAACCTGATTACCGCCGACGATATCGTGGTGGAATTCCTGGCCATGGGTCTGACCGGTGTGGCCAACGGCACGCGCCTGGGCTACACGCTGGCCGGTACCAGAGACAAGCAAAATGGCGACAAGAAGGGTGGCGACGTCGTCAATACTCTGGACGGCCACGATGCGCTGCAAGAAGCCAAAGCATTGCAGTTCCGTATGCATCTGGGCCAGAGCCTGTTGTCGCGCGATATCGACCTGTCGTTCGATATGGGTCTGCCAGGCTTGTCGCTGGAAGTGGACGGCGGCGTGCAGCTGGACCTGGGCTGGGACTTCTACCTGGGCTTTGGTGTCAACACTACCGATGGCCTGTACCTGGTCAGCAATATGGCCGGCAAAGCCGGCCTGCCGGATGGCAAGTACGTGGCGGCAGACAACGAGGTGGCTTATCTTGCGGCCAACCCTGTCATTAGCAACCCGTGGTCGCTGGCACCGGGCGAAGCAGTCAAAGAGATCAGCATCACCTTTGATGCCTACCTGATCGCCAGCGGCGGTGGCCAGCTGGATGTCACCAATAGTGCAACGGAAAGCGGCTTTACCTTTACCAAGGGTGACGCGGGTACTTATACCCTGAGCTTTACTGACGGCACCAAAACGTACACCACAGCAGCCATTGGCCGCAGCGCTTCTGCCAGCCAGATCCAGGCTGCGCTGAACAAGGCGGTGAGTAAGTCGTACGAAGGCATTACCGTCACCGCGCAGATCGATTCCGCCACGAAGCGGGTTACCGGCCACAAGGTGGTGTTTGGTGGTGACAAGTTCACTGGCAAGACCGTGACCCTGTCTGCCGATGCGACCAAGCTCAAAGACAGCACCAAACCAGCCTCGATGACAGCGAAGATCTTCTTCCTGCAAGGCAAGCTGGTGGATGACCACGGCGACTCGATTGTGGGCCCGGATGCCAGTGTTGATACGCCGTTCACCAAAAACAGCGAAGGCGGCCTGTTCGACCTGAGCAGCGACCGTGATATCGGCTCGCGCACCTGGTTCCATGGCGGTTTTGCCATCGACATGATCGACCGTGCCGGCAGCAACGATGGCCGCATCACCTTTGGCGAGATGACGCGCGGCAAGTTTAGCGACCTGTTTGTCTCGGAGGTAACGGGCAAGGCACAAGCCAACTTCAAGATGGATCTGTCTATCGAGGGCAGCAAGGTATTGCCGCGCCTGGTGGCCGACTTCCATCTGACCTGGGGGCTGAAACCGGCCGCCAATGCCAAAGGCTACGACAGCTTGTTCACCACCTCCCCGCAGGTGTGGATTACCGATCTGGGTATTGATGTCGGCAGCTTCTTCAGCGACTTCCTGGGGCCGATCGTCGGCAAGGTTCAGCAGATTACCAAGCCGCTGCAGCCGATTATCGATGGCTTGCAGAAGCCTATTCCAGGCTTGTCCGAGCTGGCGGGCGAAGACTACAGCTTGCTGAAGCTGGCTACCGTCCTGGGTAAAGGTGATAAGCGTATCGAGTTCATCAATACCTTTATCACCATGGTGGATCTGTTCAACAGTATCCCGGTGGACGCCGAAGGGCTGATTATCCCGATTGGCCGCGTGTTCAACCTGGCTGGCGACCTGACCGACGCCTCCAGCCGCAAGGGTGCCTCGCTCAAAGGCCAGACCCAGGACGTGAACAAGGCGCTGGATACGCCCAAGCCAACCGCAGCGGCCCCGGCGGCCAGCGGTGGCAGTACGGGTGGTACTGGCAGCACACCGGCGAAAACGCCAAGTGCCAGCGGCACCAAAGGCTTCCTGGCCAAGCTGAACAACCCGAACAACGCGTTCAAGATTCCGCTGCTGCAAGACTTGTCCAAGGTGCTGGACCTGATCATGGGCAAGCCGGTAGATCTGGTGACCTATACCCCGCCTAGCCTGGGTATGGGGGTGAAGATCAACGTGGGCAATATGGTTTATCCGGGGGTGGAAGTGGGCATGTTTGGCTCGCTGGACGCCAAGATCAACCTGACGCTGGGCTTTGATACCAGCGGGATCATCAAGTTTATCGACTCGGGTAATGCGCTGGACATCCTGGATGGCTTCTATGTCAGCGACAATATCCGCGGTGGCATCGATTATCCTGAAATCGAAGTGACGGCCAAGGTGGGTATCTACGGTGAGCTGGACGCTTTTGTCTTGTCCGCCGGGGTGAAGGCAGGCCTGAAACTGGTGGGCGCACTGGACTTCTGGGATGAAGAAGGCCCGGGGGCCAATGATGGCAAGTTCCGCGCCAAGGAAATCATCAATGCACTGATGTGCAACCCGCTGAACGTGGTAGAGGCCAGCCTGGCTGCGTCCATCTTCATGGATGTGTATGTCGAAGCGCTGGGTATCAGCGTGTACGACGAAACCATCTTCGAGATCGAGCTGTTCAAGCTGGAATGGACCCCGACGCCGTGCATGCCGATTCTGGCGTCCGACGACAATGGCGACGGCACCTGGGTGCTGCATATGGGCTCGTTTGACGGTGCGAACCTGATTGATATTGATGCCACCTACGGCAGCGACATCAACAAGCAGGCCAAAGACCGTATCAACCGTAATATCGAAGATGGCGACGAGAAGTTTGTCATCAAGGAAATCGGTAAGGGCGAGATCGAAATCACCGCCACGCTGGACGGCGTGGAGTACGTCAAGACCTATACCGGCGTGAAGCGCATCCTGGGTTACGCAGGCAAAGGCAACGACATTATCGACGCCAGCGGCCTGAAATCCATCCGTGCCGTGCTGATTGGCGGTGCGGGCAAAGACCAGATTATCGGCGGCCAGGTGGATGACATCCTGATCGGCGGCACCGGTACGACTGTTTTGCGTGGCAATGCCGGCAACGATTTGCTGATCGCCCGCGCCGGCAGCACCGAGATGATCGGTGGCGTTGGCAGCGATAGCTACCGCTTCCTGGAAAACTGGGCCAGTGCCACGGTGCACGATGACGGCGATGACAAGTCCAACGTCTTTGACTTCTCTGCCGTGAGCACCGACCTGGTGCTGGATACAGCCGGCTTGAACGTGGCTTCCGGCAGCAGCCGTATGTCTTTTGATGCGCTGACCGAAGTAGGCCTGGTGGTAGGTGGCAAGGGGGATGACACCATTGATATGTCGGCCGAAGACGCCATGCTGCACATCAATGTGAGCAATGTGTCCGAAGCAGCGACCGAACAGAAGGCCAGCCTGGGCCAGGAGGCAGGGGCCAAGCTGGACAGCCTGATTACCGCTGACGAAGCACTGGACGAAGGCGTCATCACCAACACCGCTACCGGCAAGGCCAATGGCGACAATAAGTTTGGCGACCGCCTGTTCCGCTTCCTGGGTGTAGAAAACCTGATTGGCGGCAGCAATAGCGATGTATTCGTGTTTGCCAACCAGGCGGCCATCACCAATAGCATCTATGGCGGCCCGACACGCGGTGTGGGCGTGTCCGGCGGTACCGAAAAAGCCGGTGCGCGCAATATCCTGGATCTGTCGCAGTACAACAGTGGCGTACGCATCAATGAAAGCGGCCGTGCCTACACCATCCCGGCAGCCGTAAAAGGCCCGCTGGCGGACGTGCCGTCGGAAAGCCGCTTTACTAGTGATGCGGCCAAGGTCACTGTGCGTGGTTTCCACACCATGATCGGTGGCGCCGGTGACGACGTACTGGTGGGCGATGCTACCCAGAACGTGATCCTGGGCATGCGTGGCAACGATGTGCTGGTGGGCATGGAAGGCAACGACCTGCTGGTAGCCGATACCCTGAAAATGAAGGACAGCGGCAAGCTGGTCGAGCTGGTGTCCGGCAAGCCTGCGTGGGAGCTGCTGCCAAGCCGGGTATGGACCTGGTACGGCACCACCATCCAGAACGCCAAACTGGGCGATCTGTCTGGCGCGCAAGTGCTGATTGGTGGCCTGGATACCAACGACGGCAACGACGTGATGATGGGCTCCAGCGGCGCCGACCGCTTCTACACCGGTGGCGGCGACGACACCGTGGTAGGCGACTTTGGCCGTCTGGCCTTTGAGGCCCGTGGCGAGCTGAAAGACGGCGACGCCAGCCAGGCGCAATCGTCGGCCAACGGCGGTGGCGGCAACGACACCATCGTGGGCCTGAACGGTAACCACGTAGTGCTGGGCGGTCTGGGCCAGGACACCATTACCCTGGGCAATGGCAACAACCTGGTGCTGGGTGATCTGGGCAGCTTTACGCTGAAATCCGACACCCGCCTGACGCTGACCGCGCAAACCAGCGTGGGCAACAGTTTTGACGAAAACGGCGGTGCCGACACCATCACGCTGGGTACTGGCAGCAATGTCGTGATTGCTGGCGCCGGTGCTGACCGCGTCACCATCAATGACGCAGCGGCTAGCCGTAATGTTGTGCTGGGCGATAGCGGCCAGGTGGTATTTGGCACAGCCAAGAAAGACGCGCATCTGCTGCAAAGCGTCGAAGCACAAGTGCGTGAAACCACCGGTGCCGACGACATCATCAGCCTGCAGTCCGGCAATGCCGTGCTGGCCGGTGGTGCGGGTGCCGACGTCATCACGGTGAGCGCAGCAGCATCGACTGCGGCCAACTACCGCTACGTGACAGGCGACCACGCCATCTTCCGCTTCGACACCCTGGGCGGCCTGACCGACCTGGTTACCACCGACGTGGCCGACGCCACCGGTGGTAATGACAAGGTAACCATCGCCAGCAGCGGCATGAGCAGCAATATCGGCCTGAACATGGTGATCGCCGGCATGGGCAGCGATACCGTACTGGTGAGCGCAGAGATCGACCCGGTTACCGGCGAGATCCGCCGTGGCACCGCCACCAGCCAGGACATCTTGCTGGGTGATAACGGTGAAATCCACCGTACCGCCGCCGACGCCAGCAATGGCCAGCGCAACCTGATGCTGCAAGTGAAGAGCACAGTGAACGACAAGGGCGGCAACGATATCCTGGCCAGCGGCGACGGTGGCAAGGTGCTGCTGGGCGGCTTTGGCGCTGACACACTGTACGCCCGCGATGGCGCGCAGCTGGTAGTGGGTGACAACGGCGAGCTGAACTACGACAGCGTGGCGCGTAACGGCATCCTGCGCGAAATGCAGAGTACCGACCCGGTGATCGGCGGTGCCGACCGCATCCTGCTGCGTGACGGTATCAAGCACGTGATTGGCGGTATTGGCGCCGACGTGATCGACATCGACGCCAGCGGTCTGCCGCAGTCGGCCAACCCGGCCACCGTGACCGGCCTGGACCTGCAAGACAACCTGGCGGGCAGCCAGGGCCGCTTTGTGGCCGGCGATAACGCCCGCTTCAGCTACGACACCCGCAGTGGCCTGACCGACGTGGTGACCACCGACGCCATCACGGCCACCGGCGGTGACGATGTGATCAGCCTGGGTCAGAAAGACCTGGCTACCAATCTGGGGCTGCAAGTGGTGTTTGGCGGCATGGGCGCCGACCAGATCGTGGTACGCAGCGTAGCGCGCAGCCAGGACATCCTGTTTGGCGATAACGGCGAGCTGCGCCGTAAACCGCTGGGCTACGGCGTACTGTCTGCATCCAGCCTGGCTACCAGCCTGGGTGGTGACGACCAGATTCGTACCGGTAAAGGCGACAAGCTGATTGTGGGTGGCTTTGGCAACGACCGTATCGTGGCCGAAACCGTGCGCGAAGGCAGCGCGGTAGAGCGCGTGCTGGCGCTGGGCGATTCTGGCCGCGTAGTGTTCGACGCGGCCGGTGGCCAGCAGCTGCAGAAGCTGGAAAGCACCGATATCGGCTTTGGCGGCGATGACCAGATCACGCTGGGCGATGGCGACATCACCGTCGTGGCCGGTTATGGCCGCGATGTGGTGCAGGTCAATAGCAGCGAAAACGCCTTCCGCACCCTGGTGGGTGATAACGCCCAGCTGCTGTTCTCGGGCGAGAGCGACGCAGCGCGTCAGGCGGCTAGCCTGCTGTCTGTGCTCACGCTGGATCAAACCGCGGTGACCGGTGGCGGCGATACGCTGCAGATCGGCACCACCGGCGCGATTGCTGGCGAACTGGGCGAGGCGCAGCTGGTAGGCGGCATGGGCGAGGACGTGCTGTCGGTATACGGCGCCTCGGTCAATGCGGTTCTGCTGGGCGATAACGGCCAGATCCAGCGCAACAGCGGCCGCAACCAGGCGCTTATCAGCGTGGGCAGCCTGCTGCCGGAACAAGGCGCGGGCGATACCCTCACCCTGACCCATGGCGAGCACGTGGTGATTGCCGGCCAGGGCGCCGACAAGGTCACGGCAGGCAAAGGCTTTGGCGTGGTGCTGGGCGATAGCGGCAACGTAAGCTTTGGCAGCAGCGGCAAGCTGGCCTCGGTCAGCAGCAGCGGCATTGCCCAGGGTGGCAACGACGTGTTGCAGCTGGGTGTCGGCGTATCGGCTATCGACGGTGACAAAGTGGTGGTCGGCGGTTTCGGTGCCGACACCATCAGCGTGCAATCGCAGCGTGGTACCGCCAGCCTGGCGTCCGAGCGTGCGGTAGCGGGTGATAACGCCAGCATGATCTTTGATATTGCCGGCCGCCTGACCTCGTTTGGCACACTGGATAGCGACCCGTCCACCGGCGGTAACGACGACATCACCGTGTCGATGACCGGCGACGCCATCGCCGGCGTGATGGCCGACTTCAACATCGTGGCCGGCGGCATGGGCAGCGACCGCATCAATGTACTGGGCAGCGTGCTGAGCCGCGACGTGGTGTCGGGTGACAACCTGGACTACCGCCGCAGCGGTGCAGCGACCGGCTACCAGCACCTGTTTGCCGAAAGCAGCCAGCCACAAAGCGGCGGCGACGACAGCATCCGCGTGGGCAGTGGCGACAAGCTGCTGTTTGGCGGCGCAGGTAACGACAAGGTGGAATCGCTCACCGTGGCGGGCGACCGTAATATCGCCTTTGGCGATGCCGGCAGCGTGTCCTTTGCTGTAGACGGCAGCGGCAAGCTGGTGCGCGTCGGTACGCAGAGCGACAGCAGCGGCGGTGACGACATCCTGAATATCGGTGCCGGTACGGCGTATGTGTTTGGCGGCTTTGGCCGCGACGCGCTCACACTCAGCGGTGGCGATGCGGCCATGCGTGTGGTGGCCGGCGACGGTGCCCAAGCCAACTTTGACGCCACTGGCGCGCTGCAGCTGGTGCAAAGCACCGGCAGCGACGCGGCCGATCCGCTGCTGACCAGCGACAGCTTTGTGCTGCCGAATACCGGTCGCAATATCGTACTGGGCGGCACCGGCGTAGATACCCTTGCCGGCAGCGTCGAGCTGGATGCGGCCAACCCGCAGCACAGCATTATCCCGGGCAGCGGCCTGGCCGACCTGGTGCGCCAGATTGTCAGCGTGGTGATGCTGGGCGAGTACGGCGAAATGGGCGTTACCACCACGGGCTACGTGAAACCGCAAAACGGTAGCGGTGGCGGTGTGGTGGTAGGCGACCTGGACGGGAAAGCCAGCCTCACCGAAGACAGCAACACCCGCGCCAGCGGCCGCATTGCCTACCCGGCCCTGTCCGGTGGCGTGGCCAGCTTCGATCCGGCCAGCAATACCCAGCAAGGTCGCTTCGGCAAGCTGGAAGTGAAAGTGGACGGTAGCTGGAGCTACACCCTGGGTAACGACAGCGCCAGCAATGCCCGCGTGCAAGCGCTGCGCGACGGCGACGTGCGTACCGAGGTGTTTGTGCTGACCACCACCGACGGCAGCCAGACCACCATTACCCTGACCATCAACGGTAGCAATGACCAGCCACAGGCACAGCTGTCCAGCCTGGTAGAAGACGGCGCCACCACCAGCAGCGGCCGCCTGCAAGACAGCCTGGCAGGTCTGGCCAGCGTGTTCCTGCCGGGTAGCTTTGTTGGCGAGCTGGGCACACTGCAGCTGTCGTCCGACGGTGCATGGCAGTTTGCCCTGAGCGCTAACGTGCAGGCATTGGCCGCCGGCAGCAGCCGTCGCGAGAGCTTCACCGTGCAGACAGTGGACGGTGCCACCACCACGCTGACCGTCGAGATCATCGGCGTGAACGATGCGGCCGTGATCAGCGGCCAGCAAAGCGGCAGCGTGGCACAGGACGGCGCGCACAGCAGCAGCGGCCAACTGCAGATCAGCGACATCGACGATGGCGAGGCGCAGTTCCAGGCCGGTAGCCAGACAGGCAGCTACGGTGCCCTGCAGCTGGACGCCAGCGGCAGCTGGACCTACACCCTGAGCAACGGCGCGGCCGTGGCCAAGGGACAGACCGTGGTGGAGCAGTTCACCGTACTGGCCAAGGATGGCACCAGCAGCACCGTGAGCATCAGCGTTACCGGCGGCAACCACGCGGCGGTAATCGGCGGCCAGCAAAGCGGCGCAGTAGCCAAGGATGGCCAGCAGCAGGCCAGCGGCCAGCTCAGCATCACTGATGCCGACGCCGGTGAAGCCGTGTTTGTGGCGCAGACCATCGCTGGCCAGCACGGCAGCTTCAGCCTGCAGGCCGACGGTAGCTGGGCTTACCAGCTGCAAGACGGCAGCAGTATTGCCAAGGGCGTCACCGTGCAGGAAAGCTTCCAGGTGCAAAGTGCCGACGGTAGCCGCAGCACCGTGGTGATTGCCGTGACCGGTGGCAACCACGCCGCCAGCGTTAGCGGCCAGCTGGCCGGTGCCGTGGCGCAGGATGGCCAGCGCAGCAGCAGCGGCCAACTGCTGGTGAATGACATCGATGCCGGCGAAGCCGTGTTCGTGGCAGCCAGCAGCCAGGGCAAGTACGGCCAGCTGCAGCTGCAGGCCGATGGCAGCTGGGTCTACCAGCTGCAAGATGGCAGCAGCATTGCCAAGGGTGCCACTAGCCAGGAGAGCTTCACCGTGCGTACCGCCGAAGGCACCAGCGTGCAGCTGGTGATCACCGTCACCGGTGGCAATCACGCCGCCGTGATCGGTGGTGTGCTGGCTGGCGCCGTGCAGCAAGGTGGCAGCACGCTGGCCAGCGGCCAGCTCAGCATCAGCGATAGCGATGCCGGCGAAGCCGCCTTTGTGGCCCAGCGCTACCAGGGCAGCTACGGCGTGTTCAGCCAGGCGGCAGACGGGCAGTGGCAGTACCAGCTGCAAGACGCCAGCGCACTGGCCAAAGGTGCAGTAGTGAACGAAACCTTTGTCGTGAGCAGCCTGGATGGCAGCCAGACGACCGTGAGCATTGCCGTGACCGGTGGTAACCACAGCGCCGTGATCAGCGGCGACAGCCAGGGTGGCGTCAAGGCCGGTGGCCAGCTGCAAGCTGCAGGCCAGCTGCAGGTGAGCGACATCGACCAGGGCGAAGCCCGCGTGCAGGCAGGCAATCTGGTCGGCCTGTATGGCCAGCTGAGCCTGGGGGCGAACGGCCAGTGGCAGTACCAGCTGGCAGGTAACGCCAGCCTGGCTGCCGGTAGCCAGCAGCAAGAACGCTTTACCGTGCTGTCGCAAGACGGTACCGCCCGCTTCGAGATCGTGATTGCGGTAGCCGGTGCCGATGTGCCAGCCAAGCCGGTGATTACCGAGCCGCAGACCGACCAGCAGGTAGTGCAAGCGCTGCAGCTGGCCAATGGTGGCAGCGGCACGGCAAGCAATAGCACTGGTAGCACGGCGGGTACCACTAGCCAGGCTGGCCAGCCATCCGCTAGCGGCAACAGTCAGGCCGAGCCTGGCCGCACCGGCGGTGCCGGCGCAGGCAGCCAGCAGCAGGCAGGCGAGGGTGAGGGCGAGCAGGATGGCCAGCAACCGGTAGTGTCGCTTGCCACGCTGGGCGACGTGTTGTTTACGTCTACCCAGCCGCTGCAGGGCAACCTGCCGCCGGTCAGCAATGTGGTGGTCCAGCTTGCAGCGCCGGTAAGCCCGGCACAGCAAACCATGCAGGATGTGGTGCTGAGTGAGCAGGCCGAGCCGGATACCGCTGAAGCACCGGCTGCAGAAGCCGCCGCAGGCCAGCCGGAAGCCCCGGCAGCCGAGGCTGTGCCTGCCGTGGAAGCTGGTAGTGATGTGGTATCATCCGCCGCGCCTGCCGCCCCGTCGGAGGCTGCTGATCAGCAGCCATCAGCCCAGCCGGCAGCTGCCGCCGAGCCAGACAATACTGCGGCAGCACAGGCCGCTAGCGATGTCATGGCACAGGCACAGGATATGGCCCTGGGGTTGGCCGCGCTGACCAGCGTGGGCCGTAGCAAAATTCTGTGGGACCGTCAGCCAGGCAGCGGCAAGCGCGCTGCCGAGCGCGGCACCAAGAATCGTCGATAACAACGTTTTTTCGTAACCATTGCTAGATGCAAGGAATGAACATGAGCCAACAACAAGAGAACAACGAAGCCGTCGTGCCACAAATCGTGTGGGATGATTCCCGCATGGTCACCACCTACGCCAACGTGTGCAATGTGCTGGGTACCCGCGAAGAAATCATGGTGCTGTTCGGTGCCAACCAAGCCTGGCAGAGCGACCAGAAGCAGGTTCAGGTTACCCTGAGCAACCGCGTTGTCCTGAACCCGTACGCTGCCAAGCGCCTGCTGACCATGCTGGAACTGGGCCTGAAAGAGTACGAAGCACGCTACGGCGAGCTGAAACTGGGCTAAACCCCCTCGCGCCGCCAGCCTTGCCGCTGGCGGCTTTTCTTTGTCTGCCGTTTGCCGTTTGCCTACATGACCACACACTCTACCGGCGCGCCTGATGCCTGGTTGCAGCTAGCCCACTCCCCGTATAACGACCACGCCTACTGGCAAGCCTGGCTGCAGTGCTGCCGCCAGGGGCTGCCGGCCTTGGCCGAGCTGGCCATTGTGCTGTCCGATGTGCCGGACGAGGGTCCTTACGCCCCCGCCTTGCTATGGCCCAATGCCGAAGGCGTGTCGCCGCTGCTGGCCAGCTTGTGCGAGCGTGTGCTGGATATGCGCCTGCCTTTGCAGCAGGTGCAGGACGGGGTGCTGGTGCTGGCGTTGCCTATCGTGGCCGGCGAGCAGCTGCACGGTGTGCTGGCGGTGGCCATGCCCGCCGCTGCCTATACGCGCGAAAGCCTGGCCTGGCTCAAGTGGGGGCAGGGCTGGCTGTTGCCCGCCTCGGCCGGCGTCACGGCAGACAATGCCGCTTTTACCGAGCGGCTGCTGAAATCACTGGATTTACTGATGCTGGTGGTGGGCGAAAATACCGCCCACGACGCCAGCCATGCCGTGGTCACCGATATGGCGGTGGCGCTGGGCTGCGACCGCGTATCGGTAGGCTTCGCCCAGCGCATGACGGTCAAGCTGCAGGCTTTGTCGCACTCGGCCGAGTTTGCCGGCCGGCAAGACCTGGCCGCCTTTCTGGCTAGTGCCATGAACGAGGCCGCCGACCAGGGGCAGGCCTTTTACTTTCAGCCAGGCCAGGACAACCCTGCGGGCGGTTTGCGTATCGATCGCGAGCACCGCGCGCTGGCCGAGCGTTTTGCGGCCAACCATATTCTGAGCGTGCCGTTTTATCTGGATACGCAGCGCTACGGCGTGTTCGTGTTCGAGTGGGCCGAGCCGGTCTTGCCGGACGAGGCCAGCCACCTGGCGCACATGCTGTCGCCCATTGTTGGCCGCATGCTGCTGGACAAGCGCCACGCCGAGCGCCCGTGGTGGCGCCGCGCAGCCGATGCGCTGAAAACCGAGCGCGACCGCCTGCTGGGGCCGCTGCACGCCGGGCGCAAGCTGGCGGCCATTGTGCTGCTGGCGCTGGGGCTGTTTCTGGGCCTGGCAACGGGCGATTACCGCATCGGGGCGCAGTCCGAGCTGGAAGGCGCGGTAAAGCGCACCATCGTGGCGCCGTTTGACGGCTTTGTGGCGCAGGCCTATAAGCGCGCAGGCCAGGTAGTGCCGGCCGGTGGCCTGCTGGCGCAGCTGGACGACCGCGACCTGCAGCTGGAGGCCAGCAAGTGGCGCAGCACGCAGTCGCAGTACCAGAACCAGCTGCAAGACGCGCAGGCGCAAAGCGACCTGTCGCAGATACAGATTTCCATCGCCCAGTCCGAGCAGGCGCAGGCGCAGCAGGCGCTGTCGCAAAGCATGCTGGAGCGCTCGCGCATTCGCGCGCCGTTTGCCGGCTTTATCGTGACGGGCGACTTGTCGCAACAGCTGGGCGGGGCGGTAAAAAAAGGCCAGACCTTGTTCGAGATTGCCCCGCTGGATTCCTACCGCGTGATCCTGTACGTGGATGAGGCCGATATCGACGAGATCAGGGTGGGGCAGCAAGGCCAGCTGATGGTGACCGCCATGCCAGGCGAGCGCCTGCCTTTTAGCGTGTCGCTGGTGACCTCGGTGGCGCAGGCGCGTGAAGGCAAAAACGTGTTCCGTGTCGAGGGTGTGCTTACCGGCCGTCATGCCACACTGCGCCCCGGCATGGATGGCGTGGCCAAGGTGCAGGTGGGCGAGCGCAAGCTGGTGTGGATCTGGACGCATAGCCTGTTTGACTGGCTGCGCCTGAATATCTGGTCGTGGCTGGGGTGGTAGGCGCATGAGTGCATCGCTGTTTTCCCCGTCCTGGTACCGAGTGGCCCCGCTCAAACCGCGCCTGCGCCAGCAGGCCAAGCTGGTGCGCCACGTTTACCGTGGCGAGCGCCATTACATCCTGCAAGACCAGGGTAGCGGCCGCTTCCTCAAGCTCAACCCGGCGGCCTACCAGATTGTGGCGCTGATGGATGGCGAGCTCACGCTGGACGCCATCTGGCAGCGTAGCTGCGAAACGCTGGGTGACGACGCTCCCACGCAGGACGAAGTACTGAACCTGATGACGCAGCTGCACCAGGCCAATGTGCTGCTGACCGACCAGGCACCCGACCTGGCCGAGCTGAACGAGCGCCGCCAGCGTCTGGGCCGCCTCAAGCTCAAGCAGTACCTGATGAACCCGCTGTCGCTGAAGATCCCGCTGTTCGACCCGGACCCGTTCATTACCCGCCTGTACCAGCTAGTGCCGGCCTGGCTGCTGCGTTTCATCCTGCCTTTGTGGCTGCTGGTGGTTGGCAGTGGCGTGGTGCTGGCCGGCATGCACTGGGACGAGCTGACGCGCGACCTGGCGGCGCGCGTGTTCCGGCCGGACAACGTGCTGCTGCTGTGGCTGATTTTCCCGCTGCTCAAGGCCGTTCACGAGATAGGCCATGGCCTGGCGGTGAAAGCGTTTGGCGGCAGCTGCAACGAAACCGGCGTGATGATGCTGGTGATGATTCCGGTGCCGTATGTGGACGCCGGGCACGCCATCAGCCTGCCATCGCGCCGCCAGCGCATGCTCATCGGCGCTGCCGGCATGATGACCGAGCTGTTCTTTGCCGCCATCGCCATCTGGCTGTGGACCTGGGTGGCACCGGGCGTGGGCAAGGCGGCGCTGCACCAGGTGGTGATTCTGGCGGGGGTGACCACGCTGCTGTTCAATGCCAACCCACTGGTGCGTTTTGACGGGTATTACATTTTTTCCGACTGGCTGGAAATCCCCAATCTGGGCCAGAAAGCCAACCAGTACATGGGCTATGTGTTCAAGCAGCATATTTTCCGCGTACGCAGCGAGCAGACGCCGCCACCCACCACCCCGCGCGAAAAGCCGTGGCTGGTGTTTTACGCCATCGGCTCGTTTTGCTACCGCATCATGCTGTCGATTTCCATCATCCTGCTGGTGGCCGAGCGCTTCTTTTTTGTCGGCGTGCTGTTGGCGGTGTGGAGTGCGGTAAACATGCTGTTGCTGCCGCTGTCGCGGCAGATACGTTTCTTGCTGGACGACCCGGTGCTGCAGGGCGTGCGGGCGCGGGTGCTGACCATTGTCGGCGGGCTGGTCGTGGGCTTGCTGCTGCTGGTGCTGCTGGTGCCGGTGCCGTCGTGGACCATGGCCGAGGGCGTTATCTGGATGTCGGAGCAGTCGCGTGTGCGGGCACCGGCCAGCTGCATTGGCAGCCGTGTGCTGGTGCCTTCCGGCAGTCAGGTGGTGCGCGGCCAACCTTTGCTGGCCTGCGACGAGCCGGAGCTGGGCGCGCTACTGGCGGAAACCCGCTCCAAGATTGCCGAGATGGAAAGCAAGCGTAACAAGGTGCTGCTGACCGACCGGGTGCAGGCCCAGATTATCGAGGCTGAAACCGGCTACCACCGCAACCGTCTGCACGACCTGCAAACGCGACAGAATGCGCTGATCATCCGTAGCCCGCTGGCTGGCCGCTTCGAGGTGGCGTCCACGCTGGATTTCGTCGGTGCCTACGTGGCACGCGGCGACGTGGTGGGCTACGTGCTGGACCCGTCGCGCTACACCCTGCTGACCGTGGTGCCGCAGGCCGATGTCGACCAGGTGCGCCGTCACAATATCGGCGTGGAAATCCGCAGTGCGGTAGAGGTCGACAGCCTGATTCCGGCCACCATGGTGCGCGAGGTGCCCGGTGCCACGCGCGACCTGCCCAGCCTGGCGCTGTCGCTGCAAGGTGGCGGCAAGATCGGCCTGGACCCGGACGCCAGCCGTGAAACGCCGGTAGCGCTGAACGCGCTGTTCCAGTTCGAGCTGCGCTTTGATAACCGCGCCGTGCCGCGCACCCTGGGTAACCGCGTATACGTGCGCTTTATCCAGCAACCCGAGCCATTGGCCAGCCAGTGGTACCGCGCGCTGCGCCAGATGTTCATCAAACGATTCGCGGTATAGCCATGTTTGCCCTTTCCCTGCTTGCCGACCTTTACCCGCAGCGCCGTGACTGGCAAGACCGCAGCTGGCTGGACCGCCAGAGCGAGCGCCTGCGCACCTGGCTGCAGGCCAGGCTTGGCCTGTCGTCGTGGCGGCTGAACCGCTTTGTGCGCCTGGTGGATGCTGCCCAGCCCGCGGTAGACGCGCTGGCCGAGCCCGAGCTGCAGGCGCTGACGGCCGAGCTGCAGCTGCTCTTGCGCCGCGATGGCCTGCAAGACCGGCACGTGGCGCAAGCCTTTGCCCTGGTGCGCCGCCGTGCCGGCGAGCTATTGGGCAAGCGGCACTTTCCCACGCAGCTCAAGGGTGGCTACATCCTGCTGCAGGGCTTTTTGCTGGAGATGGATACCGGCGAAGGCAAAACGCTTACCGCCACGCTGGCGGCGGCGGTAGCCGCCATGGCCGGGCGCAAGGTACACGTGGTAACGGTGAACGACTACCTGGCCGAGCGCGATGTCATGTTGATGGCGCCGCTATACCACGCCCTGGGCCTGAGTACCGGCCTGGTGCGCGAAGACATGAAGCCGGACGAGAAAAAGCCCGGCTACCTGGCCGACATCGTGTACTGCTCCAACAAGTCTGTGGTGTTCGATTACCTGCGCGACCGCCTGGCGCTGGCCGACAAGATGTCGCCCATGCAGCTGGCGCTGGGGCGACTGAGCGGCCGCAGTGCGGCCAACATCCTGCTGCCGGGTTTGCAATTTGCCATTGTGGATGAAGCCGACAGCGTGTTTATCGATGAGGCCCGCACGCCGCTGATCATTTCAGCCAGCCGGCCTGGCAGCGAGAGCGAGGCTTACTACCGCCAGGCTATCGAGCTGGCCAGGGCGCTGCAGCCCGGCGTGCACTTCGAGCAGGCGGGCCCGGGCGCGCACCCGCATCTGCAAGGGGCAGGGCGCGACGAGCTGGCCAGGTTGGCCGCACACCTGCCGCCGGTATGGCAGGCCAGGAACCGGCGGGAGGAAGTGGTCGGCATGGCGCTGATGGCTTGCCATGGCTTGCGGCGCGATATCGATTACATCGTGCGCGAGGGCAAGGTGCTGATCGTGGATGAAAACACCGGCCGCACCATGGCCGACCGCTCGTGGGAGCGCGGGCTGCACCAGATGGTGGAGGTAAAAGAAGGCCTGCCGCCGGGGGATGAGCGCGAGACGCTGGGCAAGATCAGCTACCAGCTGTTCTTTCGCCGCTATCTGGTGTTGTCGGGCATGACCGGCACCTGCCGCGAGGTGGCGGGGGAGTTGGGCGAGGTGTACGGCCTGGGCGTGGTGCGTGTGCCGCCCTACCGGCGCTCGCGTCGCCGCTATCTGGGGGCGCGGCTGTTTGCTACCTCGGCGCAGCGTTGGGCGGCCGTGATTGCGTCTGTGCAAGAAATACAACAGTCCGGTAGGCCAGTACTGATCGGCACGCGCAGCATCAAGGCTTCAGAAGTGTTGTCGCAATGCTTGCAGCAGGAGGGTATTGCGCACCGCGTACTGAACGCCAAACAGGATGCGGAAGAGGCCGAGGTGGTTGCCAGCGCCGGTGCAGCCGGGGCCGTCACCATCGCTACCAATATGGCCGGGCGCGGGACGGACGTGCTGCTGGATGAGGATGTGAAAATGAAAGGTGGGCTGCATGTGATCCTCACCGAGCGTCACGATAATGCCCGCGTCGATCGCCAGCTGATCGGCCGCTGTGCTAGGCAGGGCGACCCTGGCAGCTATGAAATCATTCTGTCGCTAGAAGATGATCTGGTTGTGCAATTTGTAGCAAAATTTAATGTTATATTATCGAGATTGTTACAAACTACCAATCAACCGCTAATTGGTAGCGCAGGGCTGCTGTACTACCGCGCAGCGCAGCGATACATGGAATGGCAACACCGTCGGCTGCGTCAGCACATGCTGAGCGCAGACTTCAGGGCACGGCAGGCACTGTCTTTTTCTGGCCAGTCCGAATAGCCCGGTATAAGGGAAAACAATAGAAAAATGAACAAACTCGTCACTCACTCCGCCCGCACGCTGGGCGGCATGTTTCTGGCCTTGCCCTTGCTGGCCGCGGCTGCGCCTGCAGCTACTACTTGTCTGATTGTGCCTTCGCTGGAAGTGAATGTCGGCACGCCGGTAGATGGTGTGCTGGGTCAGGTGCTGGCAGATCGTGGCGATGTGGTCCGTGCCGGCCAGCTGCTGGCCAAGCTGCAAAGCGGTGTGGAAGAGGCGGCGGTGGAATACCAGGCAGCCAAGGCGCAGTTTGGCGCCCGCAAGACACAGCGCAATCAGGAACTGCAAAAGAAGCAACTGATTTCCAGCCAGGAACTGGACGAGATGGCCACCGAGTACAAGCTGTCGGAGCTGGAACTCAAAGAGCGTCGCGAGCAGCTGCGCCTGCGTAGCTTGTTCAGCCCGATTAACGGTGTGGTGGTAGACCGCTATCGCCAGCGTGGCGACCTGGTAAAACAGGAACGCATCTACCGTATTGCCCAGCTGGACCCGCTGTTTGTGGAAACCGTGGTGCCGGCCGCCCTGTTTGGCAAGGTGCGCAGCGGCCAGAGCTACGACGTGACGCCGCAGCTCTCCAGCAGCCCGCTCAAGGCCCGTGTGACCAACGTAGACAAAGTCATCGATGCAGGCAGCGGCTCTTTCCGCGTGCGCCTAGTATTACCGAATCCCAAGTACGCGCTGCCTTCCGGCCAGCGCTGCAAAGTTACCTTCCCTGAATAAACGCGCCTGGGTCACATCACAACACCATGGAATACTCCAGTCAGAATACCAGCCAGCGTCGTGCCAAGCCTGCCGTCCTTACCGTGCAGGCTGTTGCGTTTACCCTGCTGCCGCTCATGTTGCCGGCCAATGCCGTTATTGCCGCTGTTACCCAGACACCGCCATCGCAAGATGCCGGTGTTGTTTTCAATGCGCAGAAATTGCCGCCCGCCAGCCTGTTTCCGCGCAAGCGCGACAAGGTGCAGCTGCGCGCCAGTATTCCTGAGGTAAAAACCGATAACGAGGCGATTCGCCTGTCTATCGGAGGTTTCCGTTTTGAAGGGGAAACCGGCATAGACCAGAAAGCTTTGCAGGGTATCTTGCAGCCGTGGCAAGGCCGCGACCTGAGCTTTGCCGAATTCGAGCAGGCCGTACACGCCGTGGCAGAGCACCTGCGCACGCACGGCCACCCGTACGCCGAGGTCAGCATGAATCGCGCCATGCTGGGCGAAGGCACGGTAGCCATTGCCGTACAGGGCCTGACCATGCCGCCGGAACCGGTGGTGCCGCAAGTGCTGGTAACCGGTTTCAGCTTTGAAGGTCTGTCGCTGGCCAGCAATGAAGAAATGCAATCGGTGCTCAAAGCCCAGCTGGGTAAACCGCTGAGCCTAGTGCAGCTGGAAGCCGCCGCGCAGCAAGCTGCCGCCCACCTGCGTGCCAAAGGCTACCCGCTGGTACAAGCCTACCTGCCACCACAGAAAATCCAGGACGGCGTAGTACGCATTGCGCTGCAGGAAGGTGCGCTGGATGGCGCATCGGGTGTGAACGGTATCGTGGTGCGTAACAACACCTCGCCAGTAAAAGACAGCACCGTGGCCGCCTTGCTGGCCGAAGGCGCACCGGCGGGCAAGCCTATCCAGGCTGCCGAGCTGGAACGCGCGCTGCTGGTGGCCGGCGAAGTGCCGGGTATCAAGAAAGTCCAGGCCGAGCTGACGCCGGGTAGCGTTGCCGGTACCACCAAGGTGGAAGCCGACGTGGAAAGCGCCGGCCTGTTTAACGGCGCGGTATGGGCCGACAACTACGGCAACCGCCATGCCGGTATGACCCGCCTGAATACCCAGCTTAACCTGAACAGCCCGCTGGGTTACGGCGAGCAGCTGTCGCTGAACGCCACCAAGTCCGACAGCCTGGATAGCGGCAAGGTCGCCATCCAGCTGCCGGTAGGCAACCGCGGGGCCAAGGTAGGCGTGTCGGCGTCCAGCATGAACGTGGACATGGGCATTACCACCGACGTGCCGCGCAACCTCAGCGGCGACACCAAGGTGGTATCGCTGTTTGGCAGCCTGCCGCTGACGCGCTCGGGTACGGCCAACACCACGCTGACCGCCAGCCTGGACCAGAAAGACATGAAGAACAGCCTGAGCACACTGACGCTGGATGATCGCAAGATCACCATGCTGAGCCTGGGCCTGAACGGTGACCGTTACGATAGCTGGGGCGGCCGCCTGGGCTGGAGTGCCGTGCTGTCGGCTGGTGACAACGACCTGTCTGGCGACCAAGGCTACGCCGCGCTGGACGACGCCTCTGCCCGCACCGGCGGCGGTTTCCAGAAGCTGAACCTGGCGGTAAGCCGCCTGTCGCGCCTGGACAAGGCGGGTGACTACCAGCTGGCCGTATCGCTGTCTGCACAGCTGGCCAGCAAGAACCTGGATAACAGCGAAAAACTGCAGCTGGGCGGCCCCAACGGCATTCGTGCCTACCCGATGGGCGAAGGCCTCGGGGATGATGGCTGGCTGGCCAATGCCGAAGTCCGTACTTCGCTAGGCAAGTTTGCCGGCGCGGATGTCACCCTGTTCGGCTTTGTCGATGCCGGTGGTGTCAAACAGTACAAACATACCTGGAATGGTGCCCTGCTGGCTGGCAAACCTAACCAGTACACCCTGGCCGGTGCCGGCGTGGGGATGAAGCTGAGTTACGACGACAAAGGTGGTGTCAGCATCACCGTGGCCAACAAGCTGGGTAATAACCCGAACCAGAGCGCCAACAATACTGATGCCGATGGCCGTAACCGCGCCGCCCGAGTATGGGTAATCGGCAATATTGCCTTCTGATCGTGGCTGCAGAACGGAAAACATAATGAAAGCAAACCACTCGCACGATATCGCCAATCTGGCCATCCGTACCCTGCCACTGTTGGTGGCCATGGCCTTCAACCCGGCACTGGCGCAGCTGGCTGGCAATGCACTGCCTACCGGCGGCCAGATTGTGGCCGGCCAGGGTGCCCTGCAGCAGGCGGGCAATACCCTGAATGTGCTGCAAAACAGCCAGCAGATGATTACCAACTGGCAGAGCTTCAATATCGGCCAGCAGGCCGCCGTGAACTTTGTGCAGCCTAATGCCAGCGCACTGATACTGAACCGCGTGATTGGCGCCGACCCGTCGCAGATCTTTGGCCAGATGCGTGCCAACGGCCAGGTGATGCTGATCAACCCGAACGGCATCCTGTTCGGGCCGACTGCCCAGATCAACGTGGGCGCCCTGATGGCCTCGTCGCAGTCCATCAGCAACGAAGATTTCCTGTCCGGCAAGTTCAAGCTCAGCGGTGCCAGCCAGGCGGTGCGTAACGCCGGCAGCATCAATGCAGCCGACGGTGGCTACGTGCTGCTGGCGGGTGCCCAGGTAGACAATAGCGGCACCATTACCGCCAAAAACGGCACGGTAGCGTTGGCCGCAGGCCGCGACATTAGCGTAACGGTAGGCCAGACCGGCTTGCTGAAGGTGAAAGTGGAAACCGCCGCCGCGCAGGCCAGCATCAATAATGCCGGCGCGTTGGTGGCCGACGGTGGCCATGTGCTGCTCACCGCCAAACAAGCCGGCCCGCTGGCTTCGGTGGCCATTAACCAGACCGGCATCGTACGCGCAGATACGCTGAACCAGAAACAAGGCGAAATCTGGATCGACGGCGGTGCCGGTAAAGTGGTGCTGGCAGGCGAGACCAGCGCCCAGGCCACCAGCGGCCAGGGTGGCCGCATTGTGGCTACCGCGGGCGAGCTGCAGGTGGCCGGTGCGGTGAATGCATCGGGTGCACAGGGCGGCGGCCAGGTGTATCTGGGTGGCGGCTGGCAGGGTAAAGACCCGGCTATTGCTGAAGCAGGCAGTGTCACCATTGGCCAGGGCGCCAGCGTGGCGGCCAGTGCTACCGAAGCCGGCAACGGCGGTACCGTGGTGGCGTGGTCGGCAGATGCGACCCGTCTGCAAGGCAGTATCGAAGCCAAAGGCGCGGGCCAGGGCAGCGGCGGCCAGGTAGAAACCTCCAGCCGTGGCGTACTGGGCGTGTCCGGCAGCGTGAATGTGGCGTCGGCAGGCGGCCAGGGCGGGCGCTGGCTGCTGGACCCCACCGACCTCACCGTGGTGGGCGGCTCCACCGGTACGGCATGGGCTACCGCCAACGGCCAGTCTGGTGCCGTGAACAATGTGCTGGCCAGCAGTATCGAGGCCTCTCTGAATGCCGGCAGCAGCGTAGAGCTGCAGGCCGACAACAAGATCACCATCCAGAGCGACATTTCCAAAACCGCTGGCGGCGACGCCTCGCTGGGTCTGAGTGCCGGCGGGGATATCCTGCTGGATACCGGTGCCGATATTTCATCTACCGTGGGCAAGCTGAATGTGGACTTTGGTACCGCCAGCAAAACCGGTGGTACCGCCACGCTGAAGGGTACCGTTAACACCAACGGCGGCAATGTCACCTTCCACAAGCAAGCCGTGCTGGCGCATGGCACGCCGATTTCCACCAAGATTACCCAGACCAGCAGTGCGGCCTCGGGCAACATCACCTTCAATAAAGACGTGAAGTTGGCCGCACAGGCTTACAGCGTGGCGCTGAATGCGCAGGGCGCGCAAAGCGGTGCCAACTACACCGGTGCCGGCGGTGACATCATTTTTAACGGTAGCATTACGTCGGCCACGCCGGATGTGGTTCCGCTGTCGCCGCAGGCGCTGTCGCTGGACAGCACCGGTAGCGTTGCCGGCAACATCGTTCTGGGTGGCCAGGCCAGCGACCGTGTCGGTGGCAGTGGCAACGAGGCGCTGCGCAGCCTGACGCTGGCGGGCGATACCGATATCGCGCTGAAGGCTGGCACCATCAACCTGCTGAGCTCCAGTGGTGACGTGCTGACCGCGTCCAATATTGCCGGCATCACCACCACGCTGACCCTGAATACCGATACCGTCATCAATGTAGGCGGCGGTACCATTCCGGGCGTGGCGACCGGCTACACCGACTACCGTCAGCAAACCTTCAATATCAAAGGCCAGACCTACGGGCTTACCATCAATTCGGCGCGCTCCATCAAGCTGAAAAACACCGAGATTGATGTCAAAAACCTGAGCCTGAATGCGTTTGCCGACACGGGTGCCACCGCGGGTGGCGTGCTGCTGGATAACGCCAAGCTCATTACGCGTGGTGGTGACCTGTTTATCGGTAAGAATGGCGGTTTTGCTACCGGTTACGGTGGCGATGCCGACGGTGTGACCGACGGCGTGCGCCTGAGTAATAGCACCATCAATACCAACGGCGGCAACCTGCAAATCAGCGGTGAGGCGCCTACCAGCAGTAGCGCAGGCGCCGGGGTGAAAATCACCGGTGCGGCCACGCAGGTCAATACCGGCGCGGGCAACCTGAGCATCAGCGGTAAAGTGGCCAACCAGGCTGGCTCCGGCAACAAGGACGGCGTGATCATCGGTGAAGACGGCGCCTCGCGCGTGACGCTGCAAACCACCAGCGGCAAGCTCACCATCGAGGGCGACGCCAGCAGCCTGACCACCACGCCTACCGGTGGTACACGCTACGACGGCGTGATCATCTCGTCCAAAGCGCTGATCAAGACCGATAGCGGCGATATCCAGATTACCGGCAAGGGCGGTGGCGGCAGCCACGCCTTCCTCACCGAGAACCACGGTATCCGCATCGAAGATACCGAAACCAGCATCCTGTCCAAGAGCGGTGATATCACGCTGTCCGGCACGTCGGGCGGCAAGACCAGCGCCACCGGCGGCGAGAACAGCTTTGGCATTTACGCCAAAGGCCAGACCATGTACCTGGGCAGCTCATCGGTTGAAACCGGCTATGGTGCATCTACCGGGGTGATTACGGTAGAAGCCGACAGCATGCAGTTTGTGAACAGCTCGGACTACCACCTGAATGTGGCCAGTGCGGGCGAGCTGCGTGTGCGCCCGCTCAGCACCGGCCGCAACATCGATATCAGCAGCGCCGGCGCGGTAGATAAACTCTACCTGGGCAACGACTGGTTCAATGGCAGCAGCAAAGCCATTTTCCGCCCAGGCTTTGGCAGTGGCGATGCGGCCAACCCGGGCATTACCCTGGGCCGTACCGACGCCACCGGTAGCTTGACCGTGAGCAGCGCTACCACCCTGCGCGACAACACCGCGCTGGTGATGGGCGGCGCGGGCGGCAAGGTGCTGATCAACGCGGCGCTTACCGTCAAGGCCAGCGACGCGGCACAAAGCCGCCAGCTGGTGCTGGACGTGGCAGGCGGGGCTACCGGCAATGGCGTGATCAATACCAACAAACTGCTGCTGAACGGCAGCGGTGATGTGGTGCTGGGCGGCGCCAACCTGGTGGATACCCTCACGGCCAACCTGGGCGACCGCCTGGACTACACCAACGCCAAATCGCTGCTGATCGGCCAGGGTAGCTATGTGCGCACCAATGACCCGCTGGCGGCCAACCTGCAAACCAATACGCAGACCACCACCAGCAGCGACGGCATTGTTACCAGCGACGACGCGGTCAATATCACACTGAGCAATGGCGACCTCACGCTGGATCGCAGCGTGAACGTGGGCACGGCTACCGCGGCGCTGACCACCCAGGCGGGGGGTATTGCCGAGCAATCCGGTGCCATCATTACCGCCAACAAGCTGGCGTTAGCCAGCCAGGATAACGTGACGCTGGATAACACCAACCAGATCAACGTACTGGCGGCCAACGTCAGCGGTAGCGGTGCCGACCTGAAGTTCACCAATGGCAAGTCCTTGCTGCTGGATCGCGTGGCGGTTACCCCGCTGAGCGCAGACAGCAGCGCCGTGGTGACTGCCGGTACCACCCAGCAGCGCGATGGCGTGACCGTCAACGACATGACCCGCCTGAACCTGACGGCGGGCGATTTGACCCAGTCGGCCACCGCAGGCCAGGGCCGGGTGACGACAGCCAACCTCAAGCTCACTCTGGCCACCGGCCAGGTCGTGCTGAACGACACCACCAACGACATCGGTACGCTGGCAGCTACCCTGCAGGCCAGCAACAAAACCTTGAGCGTGAAAGACAAGAACGCGCTGCAGGTGGGTACCGTAGACGGCAGCAACGGCGTACAGACCAATAACGCTAACATCACGCTGGAAGCATCGGCTGATGCTACCTCCACCACCGGCGATCTGCAGCTGGCCCAGCAAGTGAATGCCGGTACGGCCGACGTGCGTCTGGCTTCCGGTAAGGGTGCCATCAACGAAACCACAGCCAGCGGCATCATCACCGCCAACGAGCTGAAACTGGTGGCGGTGAATACCTCCACCCTGGACAGCGGCAACGCGGTAGATGAAGTTACCGCCAGCATCAGCGGCAATGGCCAGGGCGTGCGCCTGACCAATACCCGCAGCCTGGTAGTGGGCGACCTGGATGCCCAGACCGGTATCACTGCGCCGGGCGAGGTGCGCCTGACGCTGGCGGCCGGCAACGGTGCGGTGCGTAACCTGACGCAAACGCAGGATATCAAGGCCGGAGGCCTGAACGTGGCCAGTGATACCGGCGATGTCACGCTGGAGCGCACCACCAACGAAATCGGCAAACTGGCCGCCCGCCTGGATGGCGCGGGCAAGACGCTGAAGCTGAAAGACAAGGACGGCATCGAGATTGCAACCGTGGATGGCCGCAGTGGCCTGCAAACCAACGGTGGCGATATCAACCTGGTGGCCGCAGCAGACGGCGCCAGCACCACTGGTGACCTGCTGATGACGGCAGATGTCACCACCGGCGGCAGCGATGGCGTCGTGCGCCTGTCTTCCAAGAAAGCGGCCGTCAGCGGCGCGGGCAAGCTCACCGCCAAGGCGCTGCTGGCGCAGTCGGTAACCGGCGTGAACTTGTCCAGCAAGCTGAGCAATGTGCAAACCGTGGCCGGTTCGGTCAGCGGTGTGGGTGCATTCAGCTACCGTGATATCGATACGCTGGAAGTGGGTACGGTAGCCGATGCGGCCAGCGTGCCGGTAAACGGCATCGTCACTAATAACGGCAGCGTGCAGGTAACGGTGGCAGAAGATGCTAGCGCTACCGGCGGCGACCTGAACCTGACCCAGTCTGTCAGCGCCGGCGGCAGTGGCAAGAACATTGCCCTACAGGCCTACAAAGGCAAAATTACCGAAACAGCCAATGTCAGCCTGAGTGCCGACCAGCTGCAGATTCTGGCGCGTGACACCACCCAGCTGACCAACCCGTCCACGGGTACCGGCGTGCACAATATCGGCACCCTGGCCGCCGTCATTACCGGCGCGGACCAGAGCCTGACGTACTTCAACAGCGGCGCGTTGACCGTGGGCAGCGTCACCGCCAACGACACGGTAAACCCGTTGCACGGCGTGACCACAGCCAGCAGCGGCCATATCGCCATTGCCACCGGCAACGGCACGCTGACGCTGGAAAAAGCCGTAGCGGCAGGCGGGGCGGGCTCGGTAGACCTGCGCGCAGGCAGCGCGGGTAGCGATATCGTGTTCAATAACGGCCAGGCCAAGTCCGGTAGCGGCACGGTGCAACTGGTCGCAGCGCGCGACATCGTGACCACCACGGATAACAACCAGGTCAACGAGCTGCAAACCACCGGTAATGTGCTGCTGCAAGCGGGCCGCACCATCGGCGCCGACGGCAAGCGTATCGAAGTGGCCGACGCCGACAAGCTGGCGGCCAGCGCAGGCGGCGATGCCTGGCTGCACAAAACCCGCCAGAGCGGCAGCGGTGATGTGAAAGTGGATGCCGTCAGCAAGGCTGCCTACAACGGCAGCAGCTTTGGCGGTGCGGCAAGCGACCAGTCCGGCGTGCGTGCGGCAGGCAATATCGCCCTGAACGTGGCCGACGGCCAGCTCGCCATCAACCAAGACATCGTGGCCACGCAGGGTGGCAGCGTCGACCTGCGTACCGGTGGCGTGAACAAAAATATCGTGTTCGACAGCACGGCAGGCGTAGAGAGCAGTGGTGCTAGCGGCGACCGTCGCATCCAGCTGGTCAGCAGCGGCAATGTGCTGGCCAACGGGGTAGACGCCGACAATAACGACGAAATCCGCACCAGCGGCAATGTACTGATCTCGGCGGCCGGTAGCGTTGGTGCCAATGGCCAGCGCATCGAAACCAGTACCGTCGCTACCCTGGCGGTAGAGAGCGGTAGCGAGCAGTGGCTGCGCCAGAATAACGGCAGCCTGACCATCGGCAGCGTGGCCGCCCTGACGCCAGGCGATAATGCACTGACCCGCACAGCGGCCAACCTGTCCGGCCTGGTCAGCAAGAACGGCAATAGCGCCATCCATCAGGATGTCAGCGCCGGCGAGCTGACGGTAGACAAAACCGTCTCCGCCAGCGGCAGTGGCGACGTGGACCTGCGTGCCAGCGCCGCCATGCGCTTGCAGTCTGGTGCCAATGTAACGTCGCAAAGCGGCAACATCCTGCTGTCTACCGGTGGCACCTTCAGTGCAACCGACAGCAGCCAGGGTGTGCAGACGGTCAGCACCGCTGGCGGCACGCTGGTGATCGAATCCAACGGTGCCATCGACCTGAGCCAGGGCCGCCTGAACACCTCGGGTGCGGCGGCAGGCAAGGGCGGTGAGATCTACGTGCACAATGCCGGCGTCAATGGTGACATCACCGTGGGCCAGAGCATCAAGAGCCAGGGTGGCAGCAATGCCAATGGCGGCACAGTGACCCTGCGCAACCAGAACGGCAATATCCTGCTGGCCAATACCATCGACGTGACGCGCGGCATTGGCGGCAGCAACGATGGTGCCATCCAGCTGCAGGCGCACGGCGACATTACCGATACCGCCAACGGCTTGCTGTCCGGCGATAACAACGGTGAGCTGTCGGTGCGTAGCACCAACGGCAAGATCAGCCTGCTGGCGAGCGGCAACGGCGGCCACCAGATGGCGACCGCCGCGTTTGCCACCAGCGCTAGCGGCAAGCCCGCCACGGTGGACTACACCGACAAGACCGCACTGGTCGTCGGCACCGCCGGCGGCAAAGGTTCGGCGCTGGCCGGCCCGTTGGCCGCGCCTAGCAGCCAGGTAGCCGCCGTGTCCGGCGTGCACACCGTAGCCGGTGGCGCGCAGGGCAGCGTGGTGATCCAGAGCGGTGGTGCACTCACCGTGACCCAGGCCGTCGATACCCAGCCGACAGCGGGTAACGGCGGCAAGGTCACCTTGCGTAGCGACGGCGCCTTGCTGACCCAGGCCAGCATCAATACCTCGGGCACAGCTGCCGGTGGCGATGTGCTGCTGGAGCGCACCGGTAGCGGTGCCGCTGATATCACCGTGGCCGCCGCCATCAACAGCAACGGTAGCCAGGGTGGCAGCGTTACCCTGAAAAACCCGACGGGCGGTTTGCTGCTCAACGGCCAGATCGACACCAATGGCAGCGCCCAGGGCGGCCGTATCCAGCTGGCCAGCAGCGGCGATATCAGCCAGAGTGCCGCGCTGAAAGCCAGCGGCGGTGGTACCGGTGCGCTGAAGATCATCAGTGCCGGGCAGGTAACACTGGATAACGCGGGTAACAACGTGGATATCCTGGCTGCCAGCCTCAGCGGTAACGGCAAAGCCCTGAGCTACCTAGATGCAGACGGCCTGACGGTGGGCAGCGTGGCTGCCTACGAAGGCCAGCCGCTGGTAGCCGGTGTGGCTAGCAACAAAGGCGACATCACCCTGCGCAACCAGGCCGGTGACATCACCGTGGCGCAAGCCATTGCCAGCCAGGGCGGCAAAGTGGCGCTGACGGCGGTACAAGACGCCGTGCTGAATGCCACGGTGGCCGCCGGTGCGGCCAACCTGCAGCTGCAAGCTGGCCGCGATGTAAAAGTCAACGCGCTGGCTTCCACTAGCGCCAGCCCGGCCCAGCTTACCGCCGGGCGCGACATCACGCTGAACGCCAACCTGCAAACTGCAGGCGGCAACGCCACGCTGAATGCCGGGCGCGACCTGACCCAGAACGCAGGTAGCCTGCTGGCCGGCAATGGCCGCGCTACGCTGACAGCCGGTGGCGCAGCCACCCAGGCCGGGGTTGGCCGCATCGAGGCGGGCGAGCTGGCACTGACAGCGGTGAACAATAGCAGCCTGCAGCAGGCCAACAATATCGGCACCCTGGCCGCCAGCATCAGCAATGGCAGCCTGCAGCTGCGTGACACCGATACCCTGCGTGTCGGCACAGTGGGCAGCCTGAGTGGCGTGACAACTGGCACGTCGCAGCAACTGACCGTGGACGGTGGCGACATCGACGTGGCGCAAGCCATGCAGGCGAATGGCGGTGCGCTGGAACTGCTGGGTGGCACCGGTGCCATCCGCATCAATGCGGGCCTGACAGCCAAAGGCGGCGACCTGACCGTGCGAAGCACCAACGGTGCCATTGCGCTGAACGGCGACGTGAACGCCGCGGGCCGTACCGCTACCCTGGCGGCAGGTGGTGCCAATGGCCAGCTGCAACTGGCGGCCAATGTACGTGCCGATACCGTGCTGCTGGACGCGGCGCAGGACATCCTGCAGCAATCCGGCAGCGTGCGTGCCGACGCGGCGCTCACCGCCAAAGCCGGGCGTGACCTGCAACAAGGCGGTAGCCTGGTAGCCGGTACGCTGGGTTTTGACGTTGGCCGCGACCTGCTGCAGCAAGGCGGTGGCAGCCTGTCTGCCAGCCGCACCGAACTGAAGGCTGGCGGTAACGCCCGCCTGGAAGGCAGCAATAACCTGGCGGGTATCCTGGCCGCGCGTACCGGTGGCCAGCTGCGCTACCAGGACGCAGGCGATCTGACCGTGGGTACGGTCAATGGCAGTCAGGGCATTCAGGCTGGCGGTACGCTGTGGGTACGCGCCAAAGGGAATGTCACGCTGGACAAGACTGTCAGCGCGGCCGGTAGCGGCAATAACGCCCTGGTGCTGGTGGCGGGCAAGCGCCTGCTGAACAACGCCGGTGGCAATGCGCTGCAGGCCAGCAATGGCCGCTGGCTGGCCTACGACGACAACCCGCTGCTGCTGCCAAATGGCCTGAACTACACCTTCCGCCGCCTGGCTACCCACTACGACCGCTACAACGAGTTCCAGGTGGCCGAGCAGGGTAACGGCTACCTGACCACCGCCGTGATCGGCTTTACCGAGCAGTATTCGCGCCTGAACGGCGGGGCTACCGAAGCCGCCGATGCTGGCGTGGGTGTGGCGCTGTCCGGTGGCGCTACGCGCAACCGTGTGCTGGAAGTACCGGTGCAGCAGCCGGCGTCGGTTTACGCTAGCGTGCTGAGCCGCCCGTCGCTGGCCAGCCCGACAGTATCGGCCAACGGCCCGGTGATCCAGTCCAGCATGCCGCTGGTGCTGCCGGTGCAGCCGGGGCGCGACTTTGTCGCTGCCTTCCGCGACCTGGTGGGTAACGCCACCATCGAGTCGGTGCGCATGGCTGACGGTAGCGAGCTGCCAAGCTGGTTGCTGGTCAATAGCAGTGACCAGACCCTGGCGGGCAGCTTCCCGACCGATCTGAACACCGCGGTCAAGCTGCAGGTGCGGGTTATGGATGCCGGTAGCTCGGATATCTACCCGGTAGAGCTGACTATCCTGCCGCGCGATCGCATGGCAAGCGTCGGTTACTATTAAGCCTTAGCGGGTTTCATGCATCACAACCCCGGCCTGGCCGGGGTTTTTGCTTATGAAGTGGGGTGCTTATGCAGGTTTTGATCAGTCGGCTGGTGTGGTACGTGCCGGCCTTGCTGTGGTGGGGCGTGATGGTGTACTGCCTGTGGCTGATGCCGGCCGGGCAGCCGTCGGGCATACCGTATTTTGACAAGCTGGGGCATTTTGCCCTGTTTGCCGCCTGGGCTGTGCTGTTGACCGCGCCGGCTTTATGGCGCAGCCAGCCATTACGCCAGCTCATGCCCGCAGTGCTGGGGGCCTGCCTGCTGTGGGCGGTGGGGTCCGAGCTGGGGCAGGCGCTGCTTACCGAAACGCGTAGCGCCGAAGTGATGGATGCGGTGGCCGACATGGTGGGTGCCTTGACCGGCGTCATGTTGGCCGCGCATGGCATCGCCCTGTGGCGTGCGCGGGTGTAAACTGGGCGCCGTTTTCTCTTGCCGGGTATGAACACCATGCCACTTAGCCTGCAACACCGCCGCCAGCAGCTGCTGGCCAGCCTGGGCGATGCCATTGCCGTGCTGCCTACCGCGCCCATGGTCATCCGCAATGCCGACGCGCATTACCCCTACCGAGCCGATAGCCACTTTCTGTACCTTACCGCCTTTGACGAGCCCGAGGCCGTACTGGTGCTGGACGGCCGCCGTGGCAAGAGCATGCTGTTCTGCCGCGATAAAAACCTGGATATGGAGATCTGGGATGGCTTCCGTTACGGCCCGGCCGCGGCCGCCGAGGCATTCGGTTTTGACGAGGCCTACAGCATCAGCGAGCTGGATACCCGCCTGCCGGCCTTGCTGGAAAACGTACCGGCACTGTACTGGCCGGTGGGTAATGGGCAGATCGATACCCGCGTGGCCGGCTGGCTGGCCAGCGTACGCAGCCGAGCGCGTGTGGGGGTGGATGCACCGGCGCAGTACGGTGACCTGCTGCCGCTGATCGACGAGATGCGGCTGCGCAAGGACGAGCGCGAGCTGGCTGTGCTGCACCACGCCGGGCAGATCTCGGCCGAGGCGCATGTGCGTGCCATGCGTGCCACCCGCCCCGGCATGTACGAATACGAGGTGGAAGCCGAGCTGCTGCACCACTTTATCCGCCATGGTGCGCGTTACCCGGCTTACGAGAGCATTGTCGCCGGGGGTGCCAACGCCTGCACCTTGCACTATGCGGCCAACAATGCGCGCCTGAATGATGGCGATTTGCTGCTGATCGACGCTGGCTGCGAGTTTCGCGGCTACGCCGGCGACATCACGCGCACCTTTCCGGTAAACGGGCGCTTTAGCGGCCCGCAGCGCGACCTGTACGAAGTGGTGCTGGCTGCCGAGCTGGCCGCTATCGATACCATCGCCCCCGGCGTGGCATTGAACGTGCCGGCCGACGCTGCCTTGCGCGTGCTGGTACAGGGCATGCTGGATTACAAGCTGCTGCAGGGCACAGTGGATGGTGTAATCGAATCTGGCGAATACCGCCGTTTCTACATGCACGGCATCGGCCATTTCATTGGCCTGGACGTGCACGACGTAGGCTTGCGCAAACCTGGCGGCCAGTGGCGCAGTTTCGAGCCTGGCATGTGCACCACCATCGAGCCGGGCTTGTATATCCGCCCGGACGATAGCGTGCCGGCGGCGTACCACCATATCGGTATCCGTATCGAGGACAATGTGCAGGTCACCGCCACTGGCCACTATGTGTATACCGACGCGGCACCAAAACGTATCGACGATATCGAAGCCCTGATGCAGGCCTGATGCCTGCCCCAATGTGGAGGCCGCTCAGGCGGCAATAAAGCATGCAGAACATACCTCAGCATAGTGATGTGGTGATTGTGGGCGGTGGCCCGGTAGGTGCGCTGGCCGCATTGCGGCTGGCCCAAGCCGGCCGCCAGGTGGTACTGATCGAAGCGCGCGCCGAGAACGAGCCGGTGCGCGATGCCCGTGCGCTGGCGCTATCGTGGTATAGCCGCGAGCAGCTGGCGCTGGCCGGTGCCTGGCCGGACAGCCTGCCGGCCACCGTCATCGATACGGTACATGTGTCGCAGCAGGGCGGCTTTGGCCGCACCGTGCTGCAACATACCGACCTGGGCCTGCCGCATCTGGGCGCCGTCATCGATTACCCGGTGCTGACGGCTGCGCTGGCGCAGGCGCTGGCCGCCTCCAGCGTCACCGTGCTGTGGCAAACCAGGGTAGAGCAGGCCAAGTCGCTATCGCGCTACGCCATGGTGACGCTGCGCCAGGCCGATGGTACGCAGGCTACACTGACCAGCCGCCTGCTGGTGCTGGCCGAAGGCGGGGCGCTGGCAGAAAGCTTGCCCGGCATCCGCCGCCACGTGCACGACTACCAGCAAAGCGCCGTGCTGGCACAGGTGCAAACCAGCCAGCCGCATCAGCACCGCGCCTACGAGCGCTTTGCCAGCGATGGCCCGTTTGCCCTGCTGCCTTACGGCGACAGCATGATGCTGGTGTGGACGCGTAGCCACGCCGACGCCGCGCGCCTGCGCGATGCCGACGATGCCGTGGTGCTGGCCGAGCTGCAGCAAGCCTTTGGCGAGCGCCTGGGGCAATTTACCGCCGTGGGCGCCCGCGCGGTGTTCCCGCTGGCCCTGCGCCAGCTGAACAAGGTTAGCTCCGGCCGCGTGGTCATGATTGGCAATGCTGCGCAAACCATGCACCCTGTCGCCGCGCAGGGCTTTAACCTGGGCCTGCGTGATGCGGTAGGCCTGGTAGACGCGCTGGCGGGGGCTGCCGACCCGGGCGACGCCGCCGTGCTGCGCCGTTATAGCGCCAGCCGCCGGGTAGATAGCCACGCCGTGGTAGGCTTTACCCATGGCCTGATCCAGCTGTTTGACGGCCATCACCCGGTCGTCAAGGCATTGCGCGGGGTGGGGATGTCTGCGGTGGATGCGGTGGCACCGGCACGCCGTGCCTTTGCCAGCCATCTGGTGTTTGGCGTGGGTGTATAAAAGAATACGGCTTTGCTGCGGCCAACCTTACGTCTGGTTTTGCGTTAAGGTTGGCCGCTTCATGTCAGAAAGCAGAAGATGAACGAGCAATACGATGTGCTGGTGGTGGGTGGTGGCCTGGTAGGCGCCGCCTTGGCGCTGGCGCTGGATAAACAAGGCCGCCGTGTGGCCCTGGTCGAAGGGCAGGGTGAATCCTTGCATGGCCTGGAAGAGGGCTGGGATGCGCGCATCTACGCCATCAGCCCGGCCAACCGCGCCTTTCTGGCGGGGCTGGGGGCCTGGCCGGACATGGCGCGCATAGGCACCATTGCCAGTATGGATGTGCGTGGCGACCTGGGTGGGCAGATTGCGTTTTCTGCTGCCGACGCCGACGCCGAAGCACTGGCCTGGATAGCCGAAAACCGTTGGTTGCTGGCTGCCATCTGGCAGCAGCTGCAGCACGCCAGCGGGGTCACGGTGATTCGCGGCCAGCGCCCGCAGGCGCTGTGGCAAGCGCCGCAGCACGCCGGCCTGGTGCTGGACGATGGCCGCAAGCTGCAGGCGCAGCTGCTTGTCGGGGCTGACGGGGCGAACTCCTGGGTGCGCCAGCAAAGTGGCATTGCGGCCAACATCAAGCCCTATGGCCACAGCGGCGTAGTGGCCAATTTCGCCTGCGAAAAGCCGCATGGCGATATCGCACGGCAGTGGTTCCTGGGCGATGGCATCCTGGCCTGGCTGCCCATGCCCGGCAACCGCATCAGCATGGTGTGGTCTACCAGCCAGCCCGAGCCGCTGCTGGCGCTGTCTGCCGAGCGTCTGGCCGAGGTGGTGGCCGACGCGGGCGGCCATGCGCTGGGGCGCCTGGATGTGCTCACGCCGGCGGCTGCTTTCCCCTTGCGCCTGATTACCCCCGAGCAGGTGATTGCCGAGCGCGTGGCACTGGTGGGCGATGCAGCGCACACGGTGCATCCGCTAGCGGGGCAGGGCGTGAACCTGGGCTTCCAGGATGCCGCCAGGTTGGCCGCTGCGCTGGCCGGCCAGGGCGATTGCGGGCAATGGCTGACATTGCGCCGCTATGAACGAAGCCGTAAAGAAGCTGTCCGAACCATGCAACTTACCTGCGATGCCCTGTTTGGCCTGTTTCATGCCAAACAGACACCTGGCCTGGCCTGGCTGCGCAATACCGGCTTGAACCTGACTAACCGTCTGCCGCTGATCAAGCGCCAGCTCGCCCGCCACGCCGTGGGCTTTTAACTGTTTTCAAAGGACTACCATGTCATTCCGCCTTCGCCAGTTTGCCCTGGCCACCCTGATGTTGCCGCTAATGGCTTGCAGCGCCTCTGCCGCCGAAGAAAGTGCCGATACGGTCAAGGCTGTATTCAAGACCAAGTTTCCGCAGCATGAAGTCAGCACCGTACAAGCAGCACCGGTCAACGGCTTGTACGAGGTGGTTGTGAAAATGAAGCGTGGCGGGCGCGAAGAATTCACCGTGGTGTACGTGGATGGCAAGGTGGATCACCTGATTACCGGCGACCTTATCGACACCAAGACCCGCCGCAGCGTAACCGAGGCCCGTCTGGACGAGCTGAATAAAGTGGTAGTGGACTGGAAAGCGCTGCCGCTGGACAAGGCTATCAAGGAAGTGCGCGGCAAGGGCGAGCGCAAGCTGGTGGTGTTCTCCGACCCGGATTGCCCGTACTGCAAACAGCTGGAGCGTGAATCGCTGGCCAAGCTGGATAACGTCACGGTTTATACCTTCCTGTACCCGCTGGCGCAGTTGCACCCGGATGCCGAACGCAAATCGCGCCAGATCTGGTGCAGCAAAGACCCGGCACAAAGCTGGACAGCCTTTATGCGTAGCGGTGCCAAGCTGGCCGGTAAAGACAATTGCGCCACCCCGCTGGCCGAGATTGCCGCGCTGGGTGAAAAACTGGGCATTACCGGCACCCCGGCATTGATCTTCCCGAATGGCACGCTGGTGCCTGGCGCTATCCCGCTGGCGGCCATCGAGGAAAACCTGGCAGCCAAATAAGCCATGCACTTTCTGCCGCATAGCCAGGGGGAGCGGCTCTTGGCCAGCGCCTTGCTGGCGGTGGCACTGCATCTGGCGGGGTATTTGCTACTGGATGGTCTGCCGCCAGCCAGGCAGGGGCAGGTGGGGCTGACCGTGCGGCTGCAAGCTGCGCCCGAAGTGGCGCAGGCGGCAACACCCGCCGCGCCAACCGCAGCAGCTGTGGCAGCCCCGGTAGCGGTATCGCCCCTTGCGGCCAACCCTGAGATGGCGAGCGATGTGGTACCGGCCCGTGCTTTGGCGCAGGCCCGCTATTACACGGCCAGCGAGCTGGATAAGCTGGCCGAGCCACTGCAGCCCATTGTGTTGCCTGAACTGGAAGATGCATTGCCGCCGGATACGGTATTGGACGTTTATATTGACTATCAGGGTGTTGTGCAGCGGGTAGTGCTGCCTGGTGGGTTGGATGAACATTTTGCCTCCCAGGTAAAGCAGCGTTTCCTGGCGGCGCAGTTTGCCCCGGCCGAAAAGAATGGTGTGGCGGTAAACAGCCTGAAACGCATAGTGCTTCAGGCTGAGGACTTGTGAAACGATCGTTTCATGGTAAATTTGCAACAGCCAGTATCTATGGCGGCTAACAACACACGAACCGGTGGGCGCCAGGCGCATCACCCAGAATAGAGAAGGAAACCAATATGTCCGATTTGAAAGCCCTGTTCGAGCAAGCACAGAAAGATGTCACCAGCCTGGCCGAGCGCCCGGACAACCAGACTCTGCTGCAGCTGTATGCACTGTTCAAACAAGCTACCGAAGGTGATGTACAGGGCGAGCGCCCGGGGATGATGGATTTCATCAATCGCGCCAAGTACGACGCATGGGGCAAACTGCAAGGCCAGAACGCCGAGCAGGCCATGCAGGGTTATGTGGATGTTGTCAAACAGTTGATGGCATAACGCGCATATTCATAAAAACTTCGCAGGATGACAGCTGACTTCGTCAGTGCTTCACGCCTATAATGCAAAGGGTTGGTTTCCAATCCTTTGCTTTTTTTTTCCGGAGTGTCTTATGAAGAAAAGCCTTATTGCTGCAATGATCCTGGCAGCGGCTGCGATGCCAACTTTTGCTCAGACTGCTGGCGCTACTGCTACAGGTACAACTGGTAGTGCTGGTGCAGGTGCAGGTGCAGGTGCTGCAGGTTCTGGCGCTGCTGGTGCAGGCGCTAGTGCCGCCGGTGCTGCTGCAGGTGCAGGTGCCGCGGGTGCTGCTGCAGGTCTAGGTGCTGCTACCGCAGGTCTCTCTGTTGGTGCTATCGCTGCGATCGGTGCAGGTGTGGCGGCTGCTGTTGCTGCTTCTAGCAGCAACTCTACCACTACCCACCACTAAGCATTTGCTTGGTCGAAAGCTACCCTTGCCTGGCTCGGGTAGCTTTTTTTTGCCTTACTTCCGGACATCCCATGCGCCTGACCCCGATTGCCTTGTCTTTGCTATGCCTGCCTTTTTATGCGGTGGCTGTACCTTCCCTTACCGGCCAGTCTGGCCTGATGAATATGCCCGATGCGAGAGTGGAGGCAGATGGTCAGTATGGTCTTGGTTATAGCTACGACAGTCCGTATAGCACGCTGTGGACCAATCTAACATTTTTGCCCTACTTGCAGATGAATGGGCGTTTTGTCGGCATCCGGGGCACGCCGGGTTTTAACGGCAAGTATCAGCAGAGTTATGGTAGTTATAAAGACAAGGTTATTGATTTAAAGCTGCGCTTGTTGGAAGAGGGGCCTTTTGCCCCAAGCATTGCGGTGGGTAAAACCGATTTGCTCGGGACAGGTCTTTTTGCCGGGCAATATATTGCAGCCAGTAAGCAGTTTGGCCGCTTGGATACCACCTTGGGTTATGGCTCAGGCCGTATTGACGGTATTTTTGGCGGGGTGCGCTGGTTGCTACCCTACGGTGATGGAGGCTGGGCGCTGTTGGCCGAATACGATGCCAATAACTACCAGAAGGATTTTCGCGCTAACCAGACTTTTGCGGGCAAGCGTCAGAATGGCCCGGTGTTGGGCGTGAGTTATCGCTGGGGCTGGCTCGGGGCGGAGCTGGTAAGAAGCCGTACCCACAGCAGCATCAATACTTTTGTCAGTGTTCCTTTTGGCGAACGCGAGTTCGTACCCAAAATTTATGAGCCTGCCGCTTATCAGGTCATTCGTACTCGACCAGACGCGCAAGCTTGGCAGAGTGATCCACAGCATCGTCTAGGCTTGCTGGACGCGCTACACAAGCAAGACTACCGTGCGGTTTCGCTGGCTTACCAGAACGGGGTGTTGCACCTAGATTTTACCAATACCCGTATTAGTGATATGGGCCGTGCAGTCGGTCGAGCTGTGCGTACAGCACTGTATTTTGCCCCGCTGGAAACCCGTGTTATCAAAGTACGCGTGAATCGCCGTGATCTGGCCGTGGCGGATTACGAGTTTTTCAATCTGCCAGTACTGACTGCTTACCTGAATGGCCAGGCCACCCGAGCGCAGCTGCGGGAGGTGGCGCTTGTCAGCTATGCGGACCCCGACAAAGAACGTGAAGATTTTGATGCCTTGTCTGCCGAGCTGGATAAGGGCGTTGATCTGGACCTGATTGCCAACGAAGACGGACAAAGCATTCAGCTCAAAGGGCAGGATAAGCAGCTCAACCGCTTCAGTCTTGCGCCCAAACTGGTAATGCACTTCAACGACCCCTCCGGGGCATTGCGTTATGAGGTCAATGCGCAAGCCAGTGGCCAGTGGCGGATCAGCCCTCGTAACTATCTGGATGGTGCGGTTACGTACAAATTGTTCGAGAACGTCAGCAAGCTGGATAACCCGTCGAACAGCTTGTTGCCTCATGTCCGTACCGATATTGCCGAGTACAAAAAAGGTAATCCATTGCGCTTGGGGCAGCTGACGTATACCCATCTGTTTCAGCCTGCCCAGCGCCTCTACGGCAAAGTATCTGCCGGTATGTTCGAGGAAATGTTTGGCGGGGTGGCGGGGCAGCTGGTTTACTTTCCGCCTGCTTCGCGCTGGATAGGGGAGTTAACGGCTGAGGCAGTTCAGCAGCGTGACTATCAAGGCTGGTTTGGGCGTAAAGACTACAAAACGGTCACAGCCTTGGCTTCATTGCACTACAAACTGCCAGCCGGCATAACCTTGACCGGGCGTGCGGGCCGGTTTCTGGCCAAGGATAGTGGCGTGCGCATGGAGGTGAAGCGCCGATTTAATAGTGGTATCGAAGCGGGTGCCTGGTATACCTATACCGATGGCAAAGATATCACTTCGCCAGGGTCGCCGAGCAGTCCTTATCACGATAAAGGGCTGTTCATGAGTATTCCGCTAAACAGCATGCTGGCCATGGATACGCAGTCAACCGTGAATATGTCTATCTCGCCGTGGACGCGTGACGTTGGTCAGCAGGTGGAAGTGCCGCATAATCTGGTGCGTGAAATGGAGGATGCGGAAAGGCAGTTGGCCGTGGGCGATGCCTTGGGTCGTCTGGGTGAGCGCGATGATGAGTTGCCTACGGGGGATCTGCCAGACCCGGCATGGTGGCCTAGCGCGTCGGGTGTGCGTATCAGGCTGGGGGATAGCCTGGGTGCATTGCCAGATGTTGATAACGCAGCAATGGCCGCGGCGTTGGGCGTTTCTGCCGTCGCGGTAGCCACTACCCGTGACAAGGCCATCTACAAGCAGCTTTCCAAGCATGGCGATAATGCGGTGGTAAAGGCCTGGGATAAGGCTGGTCGGGCCGCACCTTTGCTGGCTGTGGGTGCAGCGGGCGCAGCCATGACTCTGGCGGATGACCCTGTGCTGGTCAATACCGGTATCATCAGCTTACAATCCGCTGCGCTGGCCGGTGGTACATCCTTGCTGGGTAAGCGGCTGCTTAATCGCGCCCGCCCGGAAGAGTCTGCAACCCAGGTGTGGCAGCAGTCGCGTAGTGGCAATCGCAGTTTCCCGTCGAATCATGCTGCGGTGACCATGGCGGCCATCACGCCATTTGCGGAGGAGTATCAGCTACCTTGGTTGTACGTTGCGGGGGGTATGGCGTCGGCAGGCCGGGTTGCCAAGGGCAAGCACTGGCTTTCTGACGTGGTCGCTGGTGGCTTGCTGGGCTACGGTACTGGCTACACCTTGTGGAAGGGCCAGCGCAATACCTTGGTGATGCCATCTGTATCGATGGCAGGCAAGGCAGTATCATTGAATTTGACGCATCAATATTGATCATGTGGGCCGCGGCCTTATAAAACAAAACTGGTAGGACACGATGAACAAGAAGATTTGCTTGCTTGGCTTGATGAGTCTGGTGGCTACCGTCCAGGCAGCTGATGATGTAGATATTGCACAAAGAGGCAGCGCGCTGGGCTCGCCGTTGCTGGCTAGCCCATCGGGCAAGCGTGATGGCATGACTGTCACCCAGGTAGTTGCCCCCGGGGCTGTTGCTGCCGTGTTGCCAGAATTTTCGCGCTACGTGGCTGATAGTACGGGTGACCAGTTGTCCTTGTTTGGTGCTGCCTATTTTAGCCAGGCACCATCCACCTTTGCCCCCTTGCAAAACATGAATGTGCCCGATGATTATGTTATTGGCGCCGGGGACGAGCTGCAGATTCGTGGTTGGGGCATGGTGGATATCGATTTGCTTAGCAAGGTAGACAGGTCTGGTGCCATTTATATTCCCAGAGTCGGCAATGTGAGTGTTGCGGGGGTTAAATTCAAAGATCTGCAAGGCTATCTGAAAAAATCCATCAGCAAGATCTTCACGAATTTCGAACTGAGTGTTTCCCTGGCGCAGACGCGCGCGATTCAGGTTTTTGTAACGGGATTTGCCCGTCAGCCGGGTAGCTATCAGCTAAGTTCACTCAGCAGTGTAGTCAATGCATTGTTTGCCGTGGGCGGCCCTGCGCCAGAGGGATCGATGCGGCGGGTAGAGATCAAGCGTGGTGGTAAAACGGTTGCCACCTTCGATCTCTATGCGTTCATTGCCGAGGGCAGCAAAGCAGGTGATATTGCCTTGCAAGATGGTGACATCATCCATATCCCCGCCATGGGCAACCTTGTTGCCATTGCCGGGCTTGTGAAACAGCCGGCTATCTACGAAGTGTTACCTAATGAGACGGTAAGTAGCCTGATTCGTCGTGCCGGTGGTGTTCAGCCTGTCGCAGAGAGCAGTCGTTTGCAGCTGGATGTTGTCGAGAAGGGCTGGCTCAAACCACTGGAAAATGTGCCGGAATATGTTGGTTTATCTGGCTTGCTGCAGTCTACAGCCAAGTTGCCACTGAAACAGGGTGGGGTTTACCGGCTTTCCAGCGTTGATGCCATAGCATTGCGGGCGAATGCCAGCCAGCACTATGTGAAGGTTGATGGTGAAGTAATCAACCCGGGTGTTTATAAGCTGAGCAAGGGCGAAACCTTGCGTGAGTTGTTGTCGCGCATAGGTGGGGTGAGTGACGATGCCTACCTGTACGGGATGATATTTACCCGCCCCAGTATCCGCGAACAGCAGCAAAAAGCCTTATCCGAGGCAGTAGAGCGTTTCGAGAAAGAGTCCGAGGCAGCTGCGGCGGCCAAGTTGGCCGCAACCTCGGTTGGCGATAATGCCATGGCGATCCAGGCAGAGCTGGATCGTAATCGCAAGCGTGCGCAAAGCATGCGTAAAGTGCAGGCTATAGGTCGTGTGGCGCTGGAGTTCAATAGTTACAAGCTCAAACTGAAAGATGTGCCTGATTTGCCGCTGGAAAACGGTGACGCGGTTTACGTGCCGCGCCAGCCCGGTACGATTAATGTCTTCGGTGCGGTCAACAATGCGACTGCTTTCATGTTCAAGGAGAACCGTCGTGTCAGCGATTATGTCCAGCTGGCCGGTGGTGCGGGGCGTAATGCAGACACCGATGAAGTGTATGTCTTGAGGGCTGATGGTACGGCCATCAGTCGGGCTGGCCTGGGCTGGTTCAGTTCTGTTAATGGCTACAAGGTCTTTCCTGGGGATAGCATCATCGTGCCGGAAGCAATCGAGCGTGGCATCAGTACCACGCAGAGTCTGAAAGAATGGACCACTATCCTGTACCAGTTTGGTCTGGGTGCGGCGGGTCTGAAAGTACTTAAAGACTGATGCGTGTAACTGTGCAAGTTAAATGACTGGATTGCCATGAATAATAATCAAGACAATGTAAAAGATCTGGATAACGAGATTGACCTAAAAATGCTGGTGGCACAGCTCTGGCAAGGTAGAGCCATTGTTCTGTCTGCTGTGGTTGCAGGTGGTGCCATTGCCTTGGCGATCAGTTTGTCTATCCGTCCGGTATACACTGCATCTGCCAGTATTCTGCCGCCGCAGCAGCAAGCTAGTGGTCTTTCGGCTGCTTTGGGTTCTTTGGGTGCGATGGCTGGTGTCGCTGCGGGTGGTGCTTTGAAAAATCCGAATGATCTGTACGTGGCGATGATGAAAAGTCAAACCGTATCGGACAGGTTGATTGCCCAATTTGACTTGAAGGCGCGTTACGAGGAGGAGAAACTATCTCTGGCACGCAAAGCGCTCGATGCGGTGGTAGTGATTACCTCGGCCAAATCTGGTCTCATCGAAATTAATGTTGATGATCATGACCCGCAATTCGCTGCCCGATTGGCCAATGCCTATGTGGTGGAGCTCAAGCGGCTTAATCAGAATCTGGCAGTAACCGATGCGGCTAAACGGCGCATGTTTTTCGAGAAGCAGCTGCAGGAAGTCAAACAGAACCTGGCTAAGGCGGAGTTAGGTCTTGAGTCACTGCAAAAGAAAACCGGTCTGGTATTGCCGGAAGGCCAAGTCGGCATGGTTCTGAAAACAGTGACCGAGCTAAAAGCTAAAATAGCTGCAAAAGAAGTTGAAATTGTTGCCATGCGCAGTTTTGCCACAGAAAAAAACCCTGATTTTGTTCGCGCTCAGGAAATGCTGGCAGCCATGAAGAGGCAGTTGGCCGCATTGGATGATAGTGGGGGTGAGGGGAGTTTATCGGTGGGAGCCAAAAGTCTTCCGCAAGATGGTCTTGCCTATATCCGTGCTGTTCGAGAAGTCAAGTATAACGAGGCCTTGCTGGAGCTGATGGCTAAACAGTACGAGTTTGCCCGCGTAGAAGAGGGGCGTGACAGTTCCATGATCCAAGTGCTGGATGTGGCAACTGCGCCCGATCAGAAATCGAAGCCCAAACGTTCGCTGATTGTGATGTCTGGCGTGCTGCTGGGCTTGATGCTGGGCGTGTTGACCGTATTTATCCGCCCCTTTGTTGCCAAACTGCGCGCTAACTAGTCAGGTCTTGTGCCGGTCATCAGGGTGCAACCCACTGACTGCATTGTGGCTTTGATTTTTTTTGCTTGCATTTTTGATTGTAAGTCAATGGAAATTTACCTGTTTTTCGCAAGTCTTGTGTGCTCGCTGGTAGTGGCGATGCTGATTATTCGATACCAGCATTTGCACGAGCGTTTTTCGCTTGACCACGATCTGGCAGGGGTGCAGAAGTTTCATGTCACTCCCACGCCGCGTATCGGTGGGGTGCCGGTGTTTGGTGGCTTTGTTGCTGGTGCCTTGGTCTACGGCTTTCAATCGGATTTTGCAGAAATCGGTTTGTTGTTGGCCGCCTCATTGCCTGTGTTTGTGGCTGGTTTGGTGGAGGATCTCACCAAGCGTGTCAGCCCTATGGTGCGCTTGCTGGCGGCTTTCTTGTCCGCGGGTCTGGGGGTGATGTTGCTGAACGCAGTACTGGTGCGCCTGGGTTTGCCGCTGGTCGATGGCGTATTGCTAGCTTACCCGCCCCTGGCGGTGTTGGTGACAGTGTTCGCCGTGGGCGGCGTGTGCCATTCGGTAAACATTATTGATGGCTACAATGGTTTGATGGGGGGGGTAAGTGTGTTGGCATCGCTGGCATTCGCTTACGTGTCCTACCAGCTGGGTGATGGCTTGCTGTTTTCGGTGTCGCTGTCCCTTGCAGCCGCCTTGCTGGGCTTTCTGGTGTGGAACTTTCCGCGCGGCCTGATTTTTGCCGGTGATGCGGGAGCGTACTTTGTCGGTTTCATGCTGGCAGAGCTTGCGGTGCTGCTGGTTGCCCGTCATCCGCAAACGCTATCGCCATGGTTTCCATTGCTGGTACTGATTTATCCGATTTTCGAGACGGTCTTTACGATCTTGCGCCGTCGTCAGCGCAAAGTGGCGGCAGGCTTGCCTGATAGCATGCACTTTCATCAGGTGGTGTACAAGCGCCTGGTACGCTGGATGATCGGTCGACGTAACGCCAAGTATCTGCTTAAGCGCAACAGTATGACTGCGCCCTACCTGTGGGCCATGGCCTTGCTAACGGTCTCTCCGGCCATGCTGTTCTGGCAGTATGAGTGGGTTTTGCAGTTGTTCTGTATCTTGTTTATTGCCACCTATGTCTGGTTGTACCGTCGCATTGTGCGGTTCCGCTCGCCGCGTTGGCTGGTTTATCGCAAGGTAGTGCATGACAAGGAGCATTACGCTCCGCATGATTAGTTTGCAGTTATATGAATAGAAAAGCCGCCTTTGGCGGCTTTTCTATTTGTTTAGGCTTTGACAATATTGACGGCTGGATTCAAATATTTGCCCCGGCTATCTACTACCAGCTGGGCATGTTGGCGAATCATGTCGTAGTCAAACTTGTCATGGTCGGTGGCCAGCAAGACACAATCGTATGTCGCCAAGGTGTCAGCGGACAGTTCTGCGCTGCTTAGCTCGAAATGATGTTCGCGCATTTTGGGGAATACAGGCACGTGCGGGTCGCTATAGCTGATGTCCGCGCCCAGGTCGCGCAGTTTTTCCATCAAGAATACCGACGGGCTTTCGCGCATATCGTCTACGTTCTTCTTGTAGGCGATGCCCAGCACCAGGATCTTGCTACCGTTGATGGCTTTCTTGCGTTCGTTCAGTGCCGAGGCAATCTTGCTTACCACGTAGTCTGGCATGGACGAGTTAACCTCACCCGCCAGCTCGATAAAACGCGTGTGTACGCCGTACTCGCGGGCTTTCCAGGTCAGATAGAATGGGTCGATAGGAATGCAGTGGCCGCCCAGGCCCGGGCCCGGGTAGTAAGGCACAAAGCCGAAGGGCTTGGTGGCCGCGGCGCGGATCACTTCGTGAATATCGATGCCCATTTTGTCGGCGACGATCTTCATTTCGTTGACTAGGCCAATGTTTACCGCGCGGTGGATGTTTTCCAGCAGTTTGGTCATCTCTGCGGCGCGGGTGCTAGATACCGGCACTACTTTGTCGATGACCGCGCCGTATAGCGCCACGCCGATTTCCTGGCACGCCTCGGTAACGCCGCCGCATACTTTAGGGATAGTGCGGGTGGTGAAGTTGGGGTTGCCCGGGTCTTCGCGCTCTGGCGAGAACACCAGGAAGGCATCCTGGCCTACCTTGAAGCCGCGGGACTCGATGCGTGGCAGCAGCTCTTCGTCGGTGGTGCCCGGGTAGGTGGTCGATTCCAGCGACACCAGGTGGCCGGCGCGCAGGTGGGGTACCAGGCTATCGATAGTATTCAGGACGAAGGACAGGTCCGGTTCGCGGTATTTGTTCAGCGGTGTCGGTACGCACAGGATCAGCGCGTCGGCTTCCGGTGCGCGGCTGAAGTCGGTGGTGGCTTCAAAGCCGGCCGCACGGGCACTGGCGATGCTGTCAGCACTGATGTGTTCGATATAACTTTTGCCGGCGTGCAGGGCATCGACTTTGCTCTGGTCGATGTCAAAGCCCAGTATCTTGTAGCCGACTTCGGCAAAGCGCAGCATCAGCGGCAGGCCGACATAGCCCAGGCCGACAATGCCGATGACGGCAGATTTGTCTGCAATACGGTTCAGGAACGCGTTTTTCACAAAGTGTCTTCCATTATTCAATAAGCGGGGCTGCAGGGTGGGGCTGCCGCGAATGGCAAGTATTTTACGCCAAAACACGCAGCACAGCAGGCTGTGCTTGTAGCGGGCTGTACAAAGCAAAAAGCCCTGCCGGCCGTGTGGCGGGCAGGGCTTTCATCAGGCTGACTTACAGGGCAGGCATGCTGAAACCCTGGATATCGGCGGCTTTCACCAGCGAGCTCAGGTATTCGTGCATGGCTTGGCGGCCGGCCATTTCGTTCAGGTACTGCTGCAGACGAGGGAATACGTCGGCAAATGCCAGCTGGCCGCCTTCGGTGCGCTGTTTTACCTGGATGATGTGGTAGCCAAACTGGGTTTCTACCAGGTTCGGCGTGATTTGGCCGGCTTCGGTGCTGAATACGGCTTGTTCGAACTCCGGCACCATCTGACCACGGCCAAACTGGCCCAGATCGCCACCTTGTTTGCCGCTAGGGCAGGTGGAGTGCTCGGCGGCCAGGGCGGCAAAGCTGTCCGGGTTGGCCTGTACTTGCTCCAGAACGCCTTGTGCTTTGGCTTTGGCCAGCGAGGCGGCCAGCTCGTCGCCCTGACCCAGCGGGAACAGGATGTGGCTGGCAACAGCGCTTTCGCCCTGTTTGAAGTATTGCGGGTTGGCATCGTAGTAAGCCTGGCAGGCGGCTTCGTCTGCCGGGGTAAAGCTCAGCTCCTGGTCCAGCAGGGCGCCGATGGCCTGGCCTTCGTTGGCCGTGTCAAAACCATTCTCGCTGGCTTTTTGCAGCAGCAGCTGATGCAGAACCAGCTGTTGAACGGCGGCGTCACGCGGGCTGGCGGTATCTTCGTGGTTTGCCTGCTCGGCTTGCACCATGGCTTCGGTGATTTCAACGCCGTTTACGGTAATGGACATGTCGGTTTCCTGTGGAGAGTTGGTCTTTTGCGGCCTGCTATCTGGCGCAATACGGCAGTGTATGAGGGCAGTTTCCGTAATATCAATAGCCGGATTATGGATTTGTGTGTGAAAAATCCATCTGGCAGGGCAGGGGGCAGACGCCGCTGCCCGGCTGCGGTACAGTGCCGGCTGTTTGTCACTTTGCCGAGTGCCCAGGCTGCCATGCTTCCTATTGTTACTGCCCGTTTACGCTTGCGCGAGTTTGTGCTCGCCGATGCACCTTTTGTCTTGCAGCTGCTGAATGATCCTGACTTCATCCGCTTTATTGCCGACAAGCAGGTCCGCACGCTGCAGCAGGCGCAGCAATACCTGGTTGATGGCCCCTTGGCCAGCTATGCGGCCAACGGTTTTGGCCTGTGGTGCGTCGAGCGCATGTCTGATGGCCAGCCTTTGGGGATGTGTGGCCTGATCCGCCGCCATAACGTGCCGGATGTCGACGTAGGCTACGCCTTTATGCCTGCGGCGCGTGGCTATGGTTATGCCGTAGAAGCTGCTGCTGCGGCGCGGGCTTACGGCCTGGGCGAGCTGGCTTTGCCGCGCGTGGTCGGTTTTATCGACCCGGCGAATCGTGCCTCCGCTCGCGTGTTGCTGGCGATCGGTTTGCAGTCGCAGGGGCTGGTCGCGTTTCCCGGTGTAGAGGGTGATACCGAATTATTTGCCTGAGCTGGCGTGCAGCTCAGGGTTGGCCGCAGCTGTATGGAATACCGGCAACGAGCAAATGCTCTATTTTGTTGGATTTTATCAAGTTGCTTGGGCGATAATGCCGGCCATCTAAATGGAGAGATGTGTAATGCGTTGTCTGGATGATTTCCGTCTGCACCTTGCGGGCAAGGATCTGGTGCCCATCATGCAAGGTGGCATGGGTGTGGATATTTCTACTGCAGCCTTGGCGCTGGAAGTAGCCCGCCTGGGTGGTATCGGCCACATTTCCGATGCCATGTTGCCTACCGTGGCAGACCGTCGCTATGACACCAAATACGTGAAGAACAAGCTCAAACAGTACAAGTTCAACGTAGAAAATGCTGACAAGTCGGTCGTGAAGTTCGACCTGGACGAAGTAGCCGAGTCAACCCGGCTGCACGTCGAGGCCACCATGAAAGCCAAGCAGGGCGATGGGCTGATTTTCATCAACTGCATGGAAAAGCTCACCATGAATGCCCCCAAGGACACGCTGCGTGTGCGCATGCGTGCTGCCATGGACGCCGGCATTGACGGCATTACCCTGGCTGCGGGCCTGCACCTGGGCTCTTTTGCACTGATCGAAGACCACCCGCGTTTCCACGAAGTGCAGCTGGGCATCATCGTATCGTCGCTGCGAGCTTTGCAGCTGTTCCTGAAGAAAACTGCCCGCACCAAGCGTTTGCCGGACTACATCGTGATCGAAGGCCCGCTGGCAGGTGGCCACCTGGGCTTCGGCATGGACTGGCAGGACTACCATCTGGAAACTATCCTGGTAGAAATCCGCGACTGGATGCAGGCCGAAGGCCTGAGCATTCCGCTGATCGCAGCCGGTGGTGTGTTTACCGGTGCCGACGCGGTACGCATGATGGAGCTGGGTGCGCAGGGTGTGCAAGTTGCTACCCGCTTTACCGTGACGCACGAATGCGGCCTGCCGGACAAGATCAAGCAGGAATACTTCCGCGCTAGCGAAGAAGACATCGAGGTCAACCAGCTGTCGCCTACCGGCTACCCGATGCGCATGATCAAGCAGTGCCCCGCCATTGGCGACGGTATCCGCCCGAACTGCGAAGCCTACGGCTACCTGCTGGATGCCAGCGGCAGCTGCCAGTACATCGAAGCCTATAACCGTGCCGTGGCCGCGCACCCGGGCGAGCGCCGCGTGAAGGTAATGGACAAGACCTGCCTGTGTACCCATATGCGCAATTTCGATTGCTGGACTTGTGGCCACTACACCTACCGCCTGAAGGACACCACGCACCGTCTGGCGGATGGTAGCTATCAGGTGCTGAGCGCCGAGCACGTATTCCGCGATTACCAGTTCAGCAAGGAAGGCGTGGCGCTGCCCGCACAGGCCAGCTAAGCAATCCACCGTGCCTTGAACGACAAAAGGTTGGCCGCTGCGGCCAACCTTTTGCTTTACGGGGGCGTGATCAGGCTAACGCTTTGTACAGATTCCAGATCGACAAGCCGCTGATCAGCAGGCCTACCACTGTCATCAGTGCGCGCGCCGGCAGGTAGTGCGTAGTCCACGCAGCCAACGGGGCGGCGATCATGCCACCGATCACCAGGCCGGCAATCAGCTCCAGCTGCTCGAATACACCGATAAACACGGCAAACGACGCGGCACCCGCTACCGACAGGAAAAACTCCGCCGCATTTACCGAGCCAATCACCGTGCGGGGTGCGCCGCCGCGGCCGATCAGCGACGTGGTCACCACCGGGCCCCAGCCGCCACCGCCGATGGAATCCAGTGCGCCGCCCAGAAACGCCAGCGGGGCAATGCGCTTGGGTTGGCCGCGATCCGCCAGCTGCTGGCGCGCTTTCAGCAAAATATAGATACCCATTAGTAGCAGATAGGCCGATACCACCGGTTTGATGATGCTTACATCAACAAAGGCGAGCACGGCAGCGCCCGCTACCCCGCCCACTACACCGGGTATCACCAGGCGCTTGAACAGCTGGCGGTCGATATTGCCGAATTTCAGGTGCGCCAGGCCGGATGCGCCGGTGGTAAAAATCTCTGTCAGGTGGATGCCGGCGCTGGCGGCGGCAGGTGGCACACCCGCTGACATCAGTGCGGTATTGGCGGTAACGCCATAGGCCATGCCGAGTGCGCCATCAATAATTTGTGCCATAAAACCAATGGCGATGAACGTCCAGAACAGCGGGTCGTTCGTCCAGCCGCTGGCGGCTAGCAGCGCCTGTCGCGCTGTATCACCCAGGTGCAGCGTGCCGGCCAGGTGCAACAGGCCGGCGCTGGCCAGTACGGCTAGTAGCGAGTAGGTAGTCCAGTGGCGGCGCAGTCGGTGCAGCATGGTGTGGCTCCTGATAAGGTTGGCCGCAGTGTAGAGCTTGCCTTTATTGCCCCAAAGCTTGATTTCTGATGTTCTTAGCAGGTTTTTTCATAAGAACGGCAAGGTGTTGCGACTGTGGCGCTGGTAATGCCGGGCGGCAGTGCTAGAATCCGCTCATTATTCAATTAGCTTGGTGCCCGTGCATGACCCCGATGATGTCGCTGTTTGTCAGCAAGTTCCTGTTTGTGGCAGCCGCCTTGCTGCCCATCATCAACCCGCCCGGCCTGGTGCCTTTCTTTATCTCGCTGACCGCGCACAATAGCCAGCCGCAGCGGGCGTTTCTGGCGCGCCGTATTGCCATTTACTGCTTCTTGTTGCTGCTGGGCAGTATGTACATCGGTGGCTTTGTGCTGAGCTTTTTTGGCGTGTCGCTACCCGTGGTACAGCTATCGGGCGGCTTGCTGATTACCTTTGCTGCCTGGCGCATGCTGAACGATGCGCCGGCGGAGGCGTCGCCCGGTGTCGAGAAAATCGAAAACCGCGAGATACTGAAGCAGCGCGCTTTCTACCCGCTGACTTTCCCGCTGACGGTAGGCCCTGGCTCGATTTCTGTTGCCATCACCGTGGGCGCATCGCTCAGTAGCGCGGGCCGTGGCCTGGAAAAATTTGCTGTGGCACCGTTGGCCGCTGTTGCTGCGGTGGCGGCTATCAGCGTGCTGACCTGGTGGTGCTTGACCCATGCCGACAAGCTGATGCGCTATCTGGGGCGTACCGGCTCGGTAGTGTTCCTGCGCCTGACCGCTTTTATTCTGCTGTGTCTGGGTGTGCAGATCATCTGGGAAGGCTTCTCTGGCCTGGTGGAGCCGCTGCTCAAGAGCATCGGCAAGTAATCGCATTGCTTGTCGGGTAGCTAGGTAACAAGGGGGCTTGGCCCCCTTTTTTCATGATTTTTTCCGGCCTGCACGTATTTCGCGCCATTTCATCACCAGGATGATGGACGCCAGCAACAGGGTAATGCCATTGGCCAGCACAATAGGCAGCGCTCCCAGCCGCAAGCCGTAAGCCAGCCAGGTGGCCACGCCGGCTACCAGCATCAGATACATGGCGAATGAGATGCTGCGGGTATCGCCGGTACGCAGGGTGCGGATAACTTGCGGCAGAAAACTGGTGGTGGTGAGAAAGGCGGCAATATAGCCCAGCAGGTCTGTGGTCATGGTTGTTGCAGCTCAGCATGGCAAGGGTGGGTCGATACTATGGCTGTATCGGGCAAAACGTGCACGCAGTGTTTTTTCGATAAAGCTGCAATGCCCCGACAGCGGGGGCATATCCCGTTACAATGACGCCTCGCAAAAAACGGGGTGCTTATGTTTACGCTGGCTTTCTTGTGCGTGTTTGCTTTTCTGGCAGGCCTGATCGATGCCGCGGTCGGCGGTGGCGGGCTTATCCAGATCCCGGCGCTGTTCAATGCGCTGCCGCAGGTGTCGGTGGCGACGCTGTTTGGTACCAATAAAATGTCATCGGCGGTGGGCACGGTGTTTGCCGCACGTTCTTATCTGAAGCGGGTGACCATTCCGTGGCGGCTGGTGTTGCCGGCCGCTGCGGCCGCCTTTGTCATGTCTTTTGCCGGTGCGGCTGCGGTGAGCTATATCCCGCCGCAGTATATGCGCCCGCTGGTGTTGGTGTTGCTGATCGTGATGGCGGTCTACACCTTTCGCAAGAAGCAGCTGGGCGCCGTGCACGAGCCGGTAGCGATTGGCCGGCGCGAGATGCTGGTGGGGCTAGCCATCGGCGGGGGGATCGGTTTTTACGATGGTCTGTTTGGCCCGGGTACGGGTAGCTTTCTGATGTTTTTGTTCGTACGTTTTTTTGCGTTCGACTTCCTGCATGCATCCGCTTCGGCCAAGGTGGTGAACCTGGCGACCAACGTGGCGGCGCTGTGCTTCTTTATCCCCAGTGGCAATGTGCTGTTTGGCTACGCCGTGCCCATGGCGGTGTGCAATGTACTGGGGGCGCTGGTAGGCAGCTGGCTGGCCATGCGCAAGGGTGCGGGGTTTGTGCGTGTGCTGTTCCTGGTGCTGGTGAGCGTACTCATTTGCAAGCTGGCTTACGATATGGTGCTGGCCTGACAGCAAATTGAAAGTTTCCGCAGCGATAATCAGGGCTGCTCGTTGTAAAAGTTTTCGAGGGAGGATAACAAGATGTTTGAAATGATGGGTCAGAGTACCTTCTGGATTTCTGTGCTGCAGATTATCGCCATTGATATTCTGCTGGGCGGTGATAATGCAGTCGTTATCGCATTGGCTTGCCGCAGCCTGCCAGAAAACCTGCGCAAAAAAGGTATTTTCTGGGGCGTGGTAGGTGCCATTGGCCTGCGCGTAGTGCTGATCGCGTTTGCATTGCAGATTCTGGATATTCCGTTCCTCAAGCTGGTAGGTGGCTTGCTACTGCTGTGGATCGGTATGAAGCTGCTGGTGGGCGAGGATGACGATGGCCACGACGTAGACGGCAGTGCCCACCTGTGGGGCGCGGTAAAAACCATTATCGTGGCCGATGCCGTGATGAGTATCGACAACGTGATTGCCGTGGCAGGTGCGTCCGGTGGCCATATGCCGCTGGTGGTGTTCGGTATCGTGATCAGCATCCCTATCATTGTGTGGGGCAGCCAGATCGTGATGAAACTGATGGACCGCTTCCCGCTGGTGATTACCCTGGGCGGTGGCCTGCTGGGCTGGATTGGTGGCTCCATGCTGGTGAGCGATAAAGGCCTGACCAACTTTATCGGTACGCTTCCGGGCTGGTCGCATCAGGTGGCAGGCGCTGTTGGCGCGGCACTGGTGGTGATTACCGGTACCGTACTGGCCAAGCGCAAGGCGGCGACGGTGAGTGCCGAGTAGCACGGCATCGCTATTACGGGAAAACCGCCTGCGGGCGGTTTTTTCATGCCTGCGCAAAACGCTGCGGCCAACCCTAGGGTTGGCCGCATACGTCCGGCGTGGTGCCGGTGTGTCTTTTGTCCCGGGTGCTTGTGCCCCTTGTTTTACGCCTGCAGCTGGTGGCCCTTGTGGGGTGGCCAAGCTGTGTGGTGCAGCCCGTAGCGTGAATGGCGGCGGGTGGTCAGCGCACTTATGGTGCGCAGTCTGCGGTGCGTTTCAGTGGGTTTAATGTACCGCGTGGCCGGGTGAAGGTGCTTTTGATTGGCCGCCTGTTTTGCCATGATGGTGGATAAATCTTCTGCTGTTGTGCAAAATGCCGGAATGATCTGCCGGAGAGGCGCAATGGAAGAAAATACCTACAGCTTGAGTGCGCAAGACAGAAAGATTCTGCGTGAGCTGCAGCAGAATGCCAGGCTATCCAACGCCGAGTTGGCCGAGCGGGTGGGCATGTCGGCCAGTGCCTGCTGGAACCATACCCGCCAGCTGGAAAAAGAAGGCTATATCCAGGGCTATGTGGCGCTGATAGACCAGAAGCGCATGGGTTTGCGCGATACGGTGCTGATCGAGGTGACGCTGAACGCGCACGAGGAGGACACGCTGGCGCGTTTTGGTGCCGAGCTGGCGGCGCTGCCCGAGGTGCTGGAGGCGCACCTGGTGTCCGGGGAGTACGATTACCTGATCAAGGTGGCGGTAGACGGCACGGCAGGCTACGAGCGTTTCCTGCGCGAAAAGTTGTACAAGCTTTCCGGCATTCGCCATAGCCGTTCGCACTTCACGTTGCGCTGCATGAAGTCGGTGCCGTCGGTGCAGGTGTAAGCCGGTCTGTACGGGAAGCACACAAAGCAAAGCGGCCAACCTTGTCACGCAAGGTTGGCCGCTTTGTCATGGGTGCAGGCTCAGTTTTCGCGGTATTCCAGGCTATGCCAGGCGCCGTCGTCTACCGCCAGCGTTTTGCTCAGCCACGGCAGGGTTTCCTGCAGCGTGGCGTGCAGGGTCCACGGCGGGTTGATGATGAACATGCCGCTGCCGTGCATGCCGAAGCCGTCTTTGGATGGCGTGCGAACTGTCAGCGTAGCGTCCAGCCAGCTGTGGCAGGGCAGGCCTTTCAGGTCTTTCACCATTTCCTTGATTTCGGCGCGTTGCAGCAGCGGGTACCAGATGGCGTAGGTGCCGGTAGCAAAGCGTTTCAGCGCCTCTCTCATGGCTTTTACCACGTGCTGGTAGTCGGCTTTGTCTTCGTAGGGCGGGTCGATCAGCGTGAGGGCGCGGCGCGGCGGTGGCGGCAGCAGCGACTTGATGGCTTCAAAGCCGTTGGCACGCTCGACGCGCACGCGGCGGCCGGCGTCGGCAAAGCAGTCTTGCAGCAGCTGGTGGTCGCTGGGGTGCAGCTCGAACAGGCGCAGCTTTTCGCTGCCGGCCATGGTTTGGGCGGCAAACCACGGCGAGCCGGGGTAGTAGCGCAGCGCGCCGTCGGCGTCGGTATTGATGGCAGCAACCACTTCCAGGTAGCGCTTGACCGCTGCCGGGGCGTCATCGCGCTGCCACAGGCGGGCCACACCGTCTACATACTCGGCGGTTTTGGTGGCGTAGCCTTCGGTCAGGCTGTAAGCCCCTGCGCCGGCGTGGGTGTCGATATACCAGAACGGTTTGGCCTTCTGGCCGAGGTAATCAATGATCTGCACCTGAATCAGGTGTTTGAGCACGTCGGCGTGGTTGCCGGCGTGAAAGGCATGGCGGTAGCTCAGCATGGGTGGTGCACGGTAAGAAGTTGGCCGCCATTGTAGCGCATCAGCCGCCAGGCCGCCCAAGCGGCCGTGCGGGCTGGCAGCAAGGCCGGCGCAGAGGCCGGCCGGTGGCTTAGCGTTTTTTGCCTACAGCCGGTGTGCAGTTTTGCGTGGCGGTGGCGTAGCTGGTGTTCTTGATGGAGGTGTAATACAGGCGGCAGGCTTGTACTTCGTTCTTCCAGGTTTGCGTGCAGCTATCCATGGTGGCTTTGGCATCGGCCGACGGGTTTTTGCCCATGGCAGCTTGCCAGCAGGCCACGGTCAGATCCTGACGCATGATGCTGATGCCCTGGCTGTCGCTGCCTGCGTTCCAGATCAGGCTGGGGTGATTGCCGATGGCCACCGGTACTTGCTTGTTGCTGCCGATATCCAGCGGGAACTGGTCGCCCACTTTCAGCGTACCCAGCTTGAACTGGCTGGCCAGCCATTTGCGTGCCGGGCTGCCCAGTACCACCATGGGGCGCGGTACGCTCTGGCCGACTTTGGGCGCGGTCCAGCTTTGCATCAGTGCCATGGTGTACGGGGTAAAGGTGTCGTACACGCCTTCCAGTGCGGCGCCGGCATCGGCTGGTGCGGCAATCGGCGCGATATCGTCGATGGTCTGGTACAGGCCGTTCTGGCGCACGTCCACACCGTTAAAACCCAGCAGGTTGCCCCAGCGCACAGTGGTGGCGGCGCTCAGGTAGTCCTGGGTGTCGTTCAGCACGGTGTCGGGCGGGAAGTGCAGCAGCTGCACGGTATTATGGTTGCGCAGTGCCATGCCCAGGGTCAGGAAAAAGCGCCAGTTGCTTTGCCATTGCGGGGTTTTTTTCAGCTCTTCTGCCTTGGCGTAGCCGATGTCGCCAATGTCCAGATAGCGGCGGATGGCATCGCTGTAGTCATCCGGTACCGGGTATTTGTTTTCGTCCTTGTTGGCCGGGTTGGCCGCACGGTTCAGGTCGGCGTACAGGCGATCGCCGTTGCGATACACACGTACGGCAGAGGTATAGCCATCACGCTGTACGCTCTGACTGAGCCAGTGGCCGACGGTTTGTTCCAGCGAGCTGTCAGGTGCCGGGCAGTTGCTGATGCAGTTGGGGTAGGAAAACAGCCGCGCGGCGCGGTCCGGGCTGCCCAGGTCCACGATAAGGTTGTCAGCCAGGGCAACAGGGCTGAGTAGCAAGGTAATGCCAAGCGTAGCAAGGGTCTTCATTTGTGTTCTCTCGAGGCGTGCTCGGTGGTGTTGAAGTGTGCTTTCAGCCCGGCCTGGATGGCATCGATGGCGCTAGCCAGCTCTTCCACCAGCTTGGCGGGCGGGCTGCCTGCTTTGGCCTGGGCGTCCAGCTCTTTGGCCAGCTGCTGCATGTGCGGTGCATTGATGTAGTGCCCCACCGATTTCAGGTTGTGCGCAATCAGCTGGATGGTTTCGGTATCGCCGTGTTGCCAGGCCTGGCGCAGTTTGCCGGCGTCTTCGGCGTGGTGCTGGCGGAACTTGCGCAGCAGCGACTGGAACTGCTCGGGGTTAAGCGACATGGGCAACGGGCCTGCCTGGATGCCAGGCAAGGCATGGCTGCCGGGTGGGCTGCTGGCTGCTTCCTGGTTTTGCGGGCTGACAAAGCGGCATAGCAGGCGGTATAGCTGCTCGGGGGTGTAGGGCTTGCTCAGGTGCTCGTCCATGCCGGCTTCCAGTGCTTCCTGGCGGGCAGCATCAAAGGCGTGGGCGGTGACGGCAATGATGGGCAGAGTGGTCAGCCCCTGTGCCCGAATCTGGCGCGAGGCTTCCATGCCATCCATCACTGGCATGTGCACATCCATCAAGACCGCATCAAACAGACCGTGCAGTGCCATTTCTACCGCTTGTTGGCCGTTCTCGGCGCAGCTGACACTGGCGCCGGCTTCTTCCAGCAGCTCGCAGGCTATCTGGCGGTTGATCACATTGTCTTCGGCCAGCAGGATCTGCTTGCCCTGCAGGCAGCCGCCATTGCTGGCGGTCTGGCTGTCCTGTCCGGGCTGGGGTTGTTGTTCGTGCAGAATGGCTTGCCGTAATTGCTCCGGGCTCAGCGGCTTGACCAGTAGCGGCACCGGGCTGTCGTCGTCAGCCACGCTGCCGCTGTAGCGCGCGGCAATCAGCAGGATATCCGGCTCGCGGCCGGGTACCAGGCGGCGCAAGTTGGCCAGGTGTTCGGCGGCGCTAGCATTTTCCGGTAGCTCGGCTACCAAGAGCCCTGGGGTGATGTCGCCGTGCTGATAGAGCAGGGCGCGGGCGGTGCCGATGCCGCTGGCGCTGATTACAGTCAGCCCCAGGCTTTGCAGGATGTCGCTGGTGTTTTCCCGAATGCCCTCGTGGCGGTGAATCAGCAGCGCGGTGCTTTTTGCTGCCAGTGGTGTCACCTGGGTACCGGCTTCAAAAGGCAGGGTAATGGCAAAGTTGAAGCAGCTACCGTTGCCCGGGCTGCTGGCGGCCTCGATCTTGCCACCCATGGCGGCCACCAGTTGCTGGCAAATGGCCAGCCCCAGGCCGGTGCCGCCGTAACGCCGGGTGATGGACTCGTCTGCCTGGGTAAACGGCTGGAATAACCGTGTCAGGTGGGCTTCATCAATACCGATGCCGGTGTCGCTGACGGCAAAACTCAGCGTGATGACGCCATCTTCCGTGGCTTGCTGGCTATGCCGGCTGATGTGCAGGCACACCTCGCCGCTGTCGGTAAATTTCACCGCGTTGTTCAACAGGTTCAGCAGGATCTGGCCGAGGCGTACGGTGTCGCCGCTGAGTACGCGTGGTACATCCGGCGCAATGTCGATAATCAGCTCCAGCTGCTTGCTATCCAGTTGTGGTCGCAGCTGGTCGGTGAGCGAGCCGATGAAGCTTTCCAGTTTGAACGCGCGCTGTTCCAGCTGCAGGGTGCCGATTTCCGAGCGCGAGAAGTCCAGGATGTCGTTGATGATCACCAGCAGCGAGTTGCCGGCATGGTGGATCTTTTGCAGATAGTCGCGTTCGCGCGGGCTGCTGCTGTGCTGCAGTGCCAGGTTGGATAGGCCGATGATGGCATTCATTGGCGTGCGGATTTCGTGGCTCATGCGTGCCAGAAAGCCGGATTTGGCACGGTTCGCTTCTTCGGCGTGGCGCACGGCTTGTTGCAGCTCGCCCACCCAGGCCCGCACGAAGCGGTAGCCCAGCGACGCCATGGCCAGGAACATGATGGACAGCACCATGTAGACCGATGAGGAAGAGGCGGTGATCAGCTCCGCAGCCTGTTGCCAGCCCGCTACCGTGTTCAGGCTGGTGCTGGCGCTGACGGCTTCGTGGCTTAGCCAGAAAGACAGGGCGATGTACATATACACGCCAATGACGACCATGCCGGCTGCCAGCAGCATCCAGCGCAGGCTGGTGCGTGGGCTGTTGGCCAGCTGGAACAGGGCGCGGTTGCGCCAGTTGCATACCGGGTCGGCGACGACGGCCAGCACGGGGGCGGTAATGAACAGCATCTGCAACAGATTGCCCAGCCACCAGCCCTGCCACAGGCCGAAGGCATCGCCCGAGGCCATGTGGTTGGTGTGTATCCAGATAAATGCGCCACTGGCGCTGAACACGCTGCTGAAAAACGCCAGCAAACCATAAAACAGCAAGGAATCCAGGCTGCGCAGGTTGAGCGGAATCGCCATGGCGCGGTAGGCGATGGTGAAGACGGTCAGGCCTAGCGGATTGGCCAGGGCAAACAGCGCGGCCCAGCCCGGGGGCATGCCGGCGTATACCGACAAGATGAATGTAGACAGAAAGGCGGGGATCGCCCCCCAGGCCAAACCGAACAGCAGTGTCCACAACAAGCAGATGGTGAGTGGAGGGTAGGCGGAAACATAAAATGACACACCGCCAAAGTTCATCGGCATGCCGGACCACTGAAAAATGACAGCACCCAGACCCAGGGCAACGCAAGCGATGGTGGAAAAGACCCAGGCCAACAGTAGCAGGCTTCGCGGCGCGTTGGCGCTCATGCGCAAGCGGCGTAGGGAAATGGGCCGGTAGTTGCCACTTTCCATGGGGCGATTGCTTTGTATTTCCACGCTACTGTCCTGTCGGATAAATCAATCGGCTGGTATAGCTAGGATTCTGGCATAGGAAGGTGGCTTTTGTGTGTTGGATATGAGCAAAATTCAATAAAAAAGCGACGCAAAATAGCGTCGCTGGGGGCTCGGCAGCCAGCTTGCGGCAATTGTTAAGCAATTACTGCAAGCTGATGCTGATATTTATTGCCAATCTGGTGGTGTTACTGGGCTTTTGCCACCAGGCGCCAGGCGTGCAGCAGCGGCTCGGTGTAGCCGGATGGCTGGGCGCAGCCCTTGAATACCAGGTCGCACGCCGCCTTGAATGCCACCGAGCTATCGAAACGGCCGGCCATATTCTGGTAAGCCGCATCGCCCGCGTTTTGCTGGTCTACCACGGCGGCCATGCGCTGCAGGGTTTCCATCACCTGGGCTTCGGTGACGATACCGTGGCGCAGCCAGTTGGCAATGTGCTGGCTGGAGATGCGCAGCGTGGCGCGGTCTTCCATCAGGCCCACATTGTGGATGTCCGGTACTTTGGAGCAGCCCACGCCCTGGTCGATCCAGCGCACCACGTAACCCAGGATGCCTTGTGCGTTGTTGTCCAGCTCCTGCTGGATGTCGGCGGCGCTCCAGTCGGGGTTGGCCGCAACCGGGATGGTGAGCAGCGCGTCCTGCAGGTCTTCGGCCGGCTGTGCCTCCATACCTTTCTGTACGTCCTGCACATTTACCTGGTGGTAGTGCAGCGCGTGCAATACGGCGGCGGTAGGGGACGGCACCCAGGCGGTGTTGGCACCGGCTTTCGGGTGGCCGATCTTCTGTTTCAGCATTTCTGCCATCAGGTCGGGCATGGCCCACATGCCCTTGCCGATCTGGGCGCGGCCACGCAGGCCGCTGGCCAGGCCCACCTGGACGTTGTTGCGCTCGTAAGCCTGGATCCAGCTGCTGGTTTTCATGTCGCCCTTGCGGATCATCGGGCCCGCTTCCATCGAGGTATGCATCTCGTCGCCGGTGCGGTCCAGGAAGCCGGTGTTGATGAAGGCCACGCGGTGGCGGGCAGCGGCAATGCAGCCAGCCAGGTTCACGCTGGTGCGGCGTTCTTCGTCCATGATGCCCAGTTTTACGGTGTATTGCGGCAGGCCCAGCAGGCTTTCCACCGCGCCAAACAGCTCGTTGGCAAACGCCACTTCGTCCGGGCCGTGCATCTTCGGCTTCACGATGTAGATGGAGCCGGTGCGCGAGTTGCCGCGGCGTTGCTGGTCGTGCAGCGCGATCAGCGTAGTGACCACGGCGTCCATGATGCCTTCCGGAATTTCGCGGCCTTCGCCGTCGATAATGGCCGGGTTGCTCATCAGGTGGCCCACGTTACGGATGAACAGCAGGCTGCGGCCGTGCAGCGTCAGGCTGCCACCGGCGGCAGCAGTGTACTGGCGGTCGGCGTTCATGCGGCGGGTGAAGGTTTTGCCGCCCTTGGCCACGTCTTCGGTGAGCGTGCCCAGCATCAGGCCCAGCCAGTTGCGGTACACCACCACCTTGTCGTCGGCGTCTACGGCGGCAACCGAGTCTTCGCAGTCCATAATGGTGCTGATGGCCGCTTCCATCACGATGTCTTTCACGCCGGCGCCGTCCTGGGTACCGATGGCGCTTTGCTTGTCGATCTGGATTTCAAAATGCAGGCCGTTGTTTTTCAGCAGTACGGCAGTGGGGGCGGCAGCATCGCCGTTGTAGCCGATGAATTGTGCCGGCTGCTTCAGGCCGGTGCTGCTGCCGTTTTGCAGTAGCACTTCCAGCTGGCCATTGGCTACGCGGTAGGCGGCGGCCTGGCTGTGCGAGCCGGCTTCCAGTGCGGCGGCCTGGTCCAGGAAGGCGCGGCCAAAGGCAATGACCTTGCCGCCGCGCGCCGGGTTATAGGCGCCAGCGCGGGTGGCACCGTCGTCTTCGCTGATGGCGTCGGTGCCGTACAGTGCATCGTACAGGCTGCCCCAGCGCGCGTTGGCCGCATTCAGTGCGTAGCGGGCGTTCATCACCGGTACCACCAGTTGCGGGCCTGCTTGTTCCGCCAGCTCGGTATCGATATTGCTGGTGTCGATGCGGCTGTCGGCCGGTACCGGTTTCAGGTAGCCGATGCTGGACAGGAAAGCCTTGTAGGCGGCCATGTCGGCAATCGGGCCGGGCTGCTGGCGGTGCCACTGGTCGATTTCGGTTTGCAGGCGGTCGCGCTCGGCCAGCAGGGCGCGGTTTTTCGGTGCCAGGGTATGTACCAGCGCATCGAAGCCTTGCCAGAAAGCTTCGCTAGCCATGCCGGTGCCGGGCAGGGCTTCCTGTTCGATAAAGTCGTGAAGGTTGGCCGCAACGGCGAGGCGATGCTTCTGGATACGTGCAGTCATGGAAGGCTCTCTATTGTCGTGTTGCGCGGCTGCGCATGGGTTTGGAATAAGTATGGATGACGTCAGTGTAGCCATGTTGCTGCGCTGCGCAAAGCGCTAAAATGCCATAACATTTTTTACTTTTGGTGTACTAATGAGCGCCATAAAGCAGCTGGAAACCTTTGTTTCAGTGGTTAATCTGGGCAGCCTTTCTGCGGCCGCCCGGCAGGAGGATGTGGTGCCGGCCATAGTTGGCCGCCGGCTGGATGCGCTGGAAAACCGCCTGGGGGTCAAGCTGCTGGTGCGTACCACGCGCAGTATTTCGCTGACCCAGGAGGGCTCGGCCTTTTACGAGGATTGCCTGCGCATTCTGGGTGACCTGGCCGAAGCCGAGTCTGCCGTAGCCAGCGGTAACGCGCGCGCGCGCGGGCACCTGCGGCTGTCGGCGCCCGCCGGTTTTGGCCGCCGCCATGTGGCGCCGCACGTGGCCAGCTTTTTGCGGCAGCACCCCGATATCCGCATTACGCTGGACTTGTCCGACCGGCTGACCGACCTGGTGCGTGACCGTATCGACTGCGCCATCCGCATCTCCGACCTGGCCGACTCCAGCCTGATTGCCGTGCGGCTGGCAGAAAACCGCCGCGTGGTGGTGGCGGCACCGGCCTATCTGGCGCAGCGCGGCACGCCCAAGGTGCTGGCCGACCTGGAGCAGCACGATTGCCTGTCTCTGGGCGAGAGCCAGAGCCGCGGCTGGACGTTCAAAGTAGGCGGCGAGCTGGTGAACCTGAAAGTGCGCGGTGCGCTGGAGTGCAACGATGGCGCCGTGCTGCACGATTGGGCGCTGCAGGGGTTGGGACTGACCTGGCGCTCGATGTGGGAAGTAAAAGACGACATTACCGAAGGCCGCTTGGTCACCGTGCTGGATCGTTTTTCCTCGCCGGATTACCCGGTATACGCCGTGGTGGCGCAGCGCAAGTTTCTGCCGGGCAGGGTGCGTTTGTTTATCGAGCACCTGCGCGAGGTCTACGCCACGCCGGGTTATTGGGATTAAGTGCTGCCGGGCATTGCTTGCGCATGCAATAGCGCCAGTATGGTATTGGCAAGTGTTTGATAAATAATGGCCTGTTTTTGTCTATCGAAAAAAATGCAAAAAAATAGCAAACAGGGGCTTGACGCAGCTTGGCCGCATTGACATAATTCGCCTCCTGTTCTGGCGGGGTTCCCGAGCGGTCAAAGGGATCAGACTGTAAATCTGACGGTTCTGCCTTCGAAGGTTCGAATCCTTCCCCCGCCACCAGAATACTGAAAAGCCCGTGTCGAAAGACGCGGGCTTTTCGCATTCCGGCGCGCAATGCCTGGTGGCTGCGGCTAACCTGCTGCTGCGCAGCCTTGGCGGGCCTTCGCTACAGCCAGCCAGACTGCTTGAAGCGCCACCACAGTATGGCGTCCAGCACCAGCATGATCAGCAGGGTGATGGGGTAGCCGTCTACCGACTTCAGCTCCGGCATATGCTCGAAGTTCATGCCGTAAATACCGGCAATCATGGTGGGTACGGCAAATAGTGCCGCCCAGGCGGCCAGTTTCTTGCTGACGCTGGAATCGTCCAGCGAAATCATGGCCAGGTTGACCTGGATGGCGGTAGACAGGATGTCGCGCTGCGATTCCAGGTTGCGGATGATGCGCGCCAGGTGGTCGTCCACGTCGCGGTAGTAGTCCTGCAGCCCGCTGCACACGCGCGGAACGCGGCCGCCGTGCAGGCGCGCCGTGGCTTCGTGCAGCGGCACCAGCGCGTGGCTCACCATCACCAGCTTGCGCTTCAGTGCGTACAGGTCTTCGATATTCTGCCGCGCCGAACCGTTGCGCGAAAACAGCCGGTCTTCCAGCGCTTCGAGCTCGTCTTCCAGCTGGTGCATTACCGAAAAATAGCGGTCTACCACCGCGTCCATCAGCGCATAAAACACAAAGCCGGCGCCGTGTTGCAGCAGGTGCGGCTCTTTTTCGCAGCGTTCGCGCACGTTCTGGAAGCCCTTGCGCGTGCCGTTGCGGATGGACAGCACGTAGTTTGCCCCCACGAACACATCGACTTCGCCCTCGTTCAGGTTGCCTTCGTCGTCCAGCTGCAGGGTTTTCATTACGCAGAACAGCATGTCGCCGTATTCGTCCAGCTTGGGGCGCTGGTGGCCGTGCTGCGCGTCTTCCACGGCCAGCTCGTGCAGGTCGAATTCGTGGGTCAGCTCGCTGATTTCGCTGGGTAGCGGGTCTTTTAGCGCTACCCAGACAAAACAGTCCGGCCGGCGCAGGTAGTCGTGTATGTCGGTGCTGGCAATATCGCCCAGTTTCTGGCCGTTCTGGTAGGCCACGCAGTTGATCAGCATGCGGCTTGTCTCGTTATGGTTATGTTGCCGGCCTGGGTGGCGGGGCTGGCCTGGGGGCTTTACAGCTATTGTTGTGCCTGTGGCGGGAGATTGCCAGCTTCACGTAGACGCCGTGCGGTGCCGGCTTGATGGCAGGTGTGACGGGCTTTGGCAATAAATGCCGCGCTGGGCGGCGATGTCGCTTTGTCGTTGCCCTGCTCTTGAAATAGCCGATGTATGCGGCCATGTTCAGCTTTTATTCCTGTCTCAGGGTGCTGTGGTGAATAAACCAAGCCTGCTGCAAAAATTCACGCCGCTGGGCGGTTTGCTGCCCTTCATGCGCCCTTATCGTGGCCGTTTTGTGCTGGCAGGCCTGTCGTTGCTGGTGGCGGCTGCGGCGACGCTGCTGCTGCCGGTGGCGTTCCGCTACTTGATCGACCACGCTTTTACCCAGCGCCAGGCGGTGGACGGCTATTTCCTGGCGCTGTTGGGCCTGGCCAGTGTGCTGGCGCTGTTTACCGCGCTGCGTTTTTATCTGGTGTCGTGGCTGGGTGAGCGTGTCACGGCCGACTTGCGTAGCGCGGTATACCGGCACGTGGTGGGCATGAGCCCGGAATACTTCGAAACGCTGCAAACCGGCGAGGTACTGTCACGGCTGACTACCGACACCACGCTGGTGCAAACCGTAGTGGGCACCAGCTTGTCCATGGGTCTGCGCAATGTGCTGCTGATGCTGGGTGGCCTGGTGATGCTGGCGGTGACCAGCGCTAGCCTGACCGGCTATATCTTGCTGACGCTGCTCTTGGTCATCGTGCCGATTCTGGTATACGGCCGCCGTGTGCGGGCACTGTCGCGCTCCAGCCAGGACCGTATTGCGGACTCCAGCGCCATGGCGGGCGAGGCGCTGAACGCCGTACAGACGGTACAGGCGTTTGCGCAGGAAGGGCACGAAGTGGCACGTTTTGATGCCTCGGTGACGCGCAGTTTTGATACCGCACTGGCGCGCATCATGGCGCGCAGCCAGCTTACCGCGCTGGTGATCTTGCTGGTGTTCGGTGCCATCGTGTTTGTGCTGTGGCTAGGCGCGCACGCCGTGCTGGCCGGGCAGATGAGCAGCGGCCAGCTGGCGCAGTTCATTCTGTACGCGGTGGTGACCGCCGGTGCCATTGGTGCGGTGGCCGAAGTCTGGGGTGACCTGCAACGCGCCGCCGGTGCTGCCGAGCGCCTGCTGGCCTTGCTGGCGCAGCGCTCGCCAGTGCAGCCACCCGCACAGCCGCAATGGCTGCCACCAGAAGGCGAAGGCCTGCAGCTGGATAATGTCAGCTTTGCCTACCCCTCGCGCCCCGGCCAGCCGTCGCTGCAGGGGCTGAGCCTGCAGGTGCGCCCGGGCGAGCACGTGGCGCTGGTGGGGCCGTCTGGCGCCGGCAAGACTACGCTGTTCCAGCTGCTGCTGCGCTTTTACGACCCGCAAGTTGGTCGCATCCGCCTCAACGGTGTCGCCATCGACCAGCTGGACCCGGCCGCGCTGCGCCGCCACATCGGCATTGTGCTGCAGGACACGGTGATCTTTGCCGCCAGCGCGCTGGAGAACATTCGCTACGGCCGCCCCGACGCCAGCGACGACGAAGTGATCGCCGCTGCCCGCGCTGCTGCCGCGCACGATTTCATCGAAAAGCTGCCCGAGGGCTACCACAGCTTTCTGGGCGAGCGCGGCGTACGCTTGTCCGGTGGCCAGCGCCAGCGCATTGCCATTGCCCGCGCCATCCTGAAAAACCCGCCCATCCTGCTGCTGGACGAAGCCACCAGCGCGCTGGATGCCGAGTCGGAACAGCTGGTGCAGCAGGCGCTGGAGCACGCCGCTGCCGGGCGCACCACGCTGGTGATTGCCCATCGCCTGGCTACCGTCAAACAGGCAGACCGCATTATCGTGCTGGAGGATGGGCGCATCGTGGCCGAAGGCCGCCACGAAGAGCTGCTGCAAAGCTCGCCGCTGTATGCCAGGTTGGCCGCATTGCAGTTTGGCCAGGCTTAGAGCCTGGCGGCCGGATGTGCGATAATCGCCACCCGTTTTTCAGCCCCCAACAGGAAGCATCATGCAGATAACCGAAGCCCGCGTAGAACGCCTCGTGGTACACCGTGTCGGCAACCCGGCCCGCAGCGAGCCCTTGCAGCTGTCCGGCAAGGCCACCCAGGTGGACGAAGGCGTGTCGGCGCTGATTCTGGACGGCTACCTGAAGGGCATTGTCTCCGACAAGAAAAAGTACCAGTTCTATCACGAGAGCGACCTGAACCTGAACGAGCTGTACCACTACAGCCGCCAGTTCTTCCGCGGCGAGGCCGACCTGCTGGAGGTGTCGCAGCGCATCGCCAAGCACCTGTACGCCCGCTCGCAGCACCCCAATATCATGGCCGGCGACCTGCTGGTGATCCTGTTCTCCGGCCTGAGTGACGGCGACCGCGAGGTACGCGCGCTGGGCTTGTTCAAAGCCGAAATCCAGGAAGACTTCCTCACCATTGTGGAAAGCGGCGAGGTGTTCGACATCAGCCACGCCAGCGGCATCAACCCGCGCCTGATCGACAAGGGCGCGCTGCTGCTGGAGCACGGCCCGCTGCTGTACGCGGTAGACCGCCAGGGCAACGAGGCCAAGTTCTGGCTGGACGACTTCCTGCAGGCGATGCGCGTGCCCGATACCAGCACCAGCAGCAAGGTGGTAGCCGAGGTGCTGGAGCAGATCTCGGAAGAAATCGACGACCCGCAAGAACAGGTACGCTTCAAGGACGAAGTGATGAACCTGTGCAAGACCGAGCCGGAGCTGTCGCCGCGCCAGATGGGTAGCATGGCCGAGCGCTACGTGGGGCCGGAAGAGGTGGGTCGCCTGTTCGACAATGCCGCCGAAAGCTACGGCTTTTCGCTGGAAAGCGACGCGCCGCTGCCGGCGCAGTCGGTGGCCAAACGGCTGGAAAAGAGCTGGAGCAAGGTGGGTATCGGCCACGGTGTCAGCCTGCTGCTGCCGTCCGACCTTAGCCTGCAGAACGTGCGCAGCGTGAAAGGCGAAAACGGCGAGCTGACGCTGACGCTGTTCCTGCAGCAAAAAGAAGACTGAGCGCGTTTTTCGGGCCATATATTCAATGGCATTGATTTATTCAATATGTGCGTGCTGTCAGGTATTTTTGTGCTATGGATAATCAGACCTGCTGCAATGGTTGCTGCGGTGATTAGCCATTAGTCAAATTCATTTTGTTAGTAAAGTTCTTGCCAGTACGCTTCTGGTGCGTATTGTTAATCTTGCGGGGGAGATGATGATGAGCGGAAGTGGCCAAAAGTGCATTTGCCCAGTGTGCTCTGCTGAAAGTGGCAGCTATGCTGTACCTGTTAATGAGTATGGTATTTATAAATGTCCGCAGTGCGGACTTGAATATACCTCTCCGATGCCATCTGCCGCGCAACTGGCAGTGTTTTACTCGACCTATACGGATGTTCGTGCGCCCTCGGATGTTGTAATGCGCAATGCGCTAAGAAATATCAAACTATTGAATGGCTTAGGCTATTGTGAGCAGCAAGCTGTATTGGACTTTGGTACGGGTGCGGCAGATTTTGTAGATGTAGCTGGTGAAAATTGTTTTGGTGTTGATTTCAACGGTGTTAACAAGGCCCGATGCTATAAGAATCTGGACGACTTGCCAGTGAAACAGTTTGATTTCATTACGCTTTGGGGCGTATTGGAGCATCTTGCTGACCCTGTTGCTGTACTGGAAGAGCTAAAAAATTACTTGAGGCCGGATGGTATGTTGGTTATGACGACCGTGGACGCTGAGGGAGTAATTCCTTACTACTACAAACCAGTAGAACATTTGACTTATTGGACTAGAAACGCCACGGAGATTGTGCTGGGTAAAATCGGAGTGGAACTAGTCGAATACAAGCCATACAAAATGGTGCAACGGGCAGAAGTATATGTCGATAGGCTATTGAGTCGAACGCCCGTGGAATACAGGGCGGCATTTGATGTCACCATATCGGCATTGCCTGAATATGTGGAAATTCCCACTAATGAAGTGCTGATTGTTGGCAAAAGTAGGATTTAGCAACCAAGGTGCGGATCACCCGCTCCACCATCTCGTTCTGCTCCGGAAACCGTAGATTTGTAATTACCCACTAAAAACCTGCAGGTCATAATTCACACAGGAGCACGTGATGAGTATGACCATGGAAGACGACATCAACGCTGGACCGCCAAGCGCAAAGCCGCGCTGGTGATGGAGATCATTCAAGGCAAGCGCACGGTGGCAAAAGCCTCTCGCGCCTTCGACCTGGCCCCTCCGAGATCGAAACCTGGGTCGATGAGGCCAAGCGCGGCATGGAGAACGCCCTGCGTGCCAAGCCGATGGACATCCGCGAACAGTACGAAAAGCAGCTCAAAGCACTGCAGGAAGCATACGGCGAAGCCATGCTGGAGCTACGTGCCAGAAAAAAGCTGCAGTCTCTGCTGGGCGAGGACGACAAGTAGTTCACCTCGTCCGGCAGGGACTGGCAGACGACGGCATCCAGGTGCCCATCAGCAAGCTGTGCCGCTGGTTCGGCGTGCCGCGTCGCACGCTGTACTACCGCCCGCAAAAGGCCGCGCCCAAGCTGCAGCCGCAGCTGGTCGAGCCCATCAAAGAGATGATTGAAGAGAACCCTTCATTAGCAGAACGGCATGGTGGGGCGGGTGATCCGCACCTTGAAAGATCAGTGCGCGCATCGGCACCGCTTTGAAAACCTGGCGCACGCCAGCTGGGTTGTTGCAGACTGGATCGGGTTTTACAACCACCGACGCCCGCACCAGGCTTTGGGGATGAAGACGCCAGTGATGGCGTATCAATTAGCAGCCTGACCTGTGCAGAAAGGGCTGGGTCATTACAAGAGTTGGATGTGATCGCACTGGGGCTGAACCCTCGGCTACGTGCGGAGCTGGGTTTCAAGATGCCGATTGAGGGATTTACCAGAACATTTGGATGCCGTGATTGAATCACGACAAGCTGTGAAACATTAGTCCTGTTGCACTTGGTCTTAGAGACCACCTTCCTTCAATTCTTTCAGGTACTTGTACACGGTGGCGCGGCCCAGGCTCAGCACGTTGGCGATGTAATGGGTGGCGCTCTTGCCCTGGAAAGCGCCTTCGGCGTACAGCGCCGCCACCAGCTCGCGCCGCTGCTCGCGCGCGAGGCCATTCAGCGCCAGCTGGCGCTGCTGCAGCCAGCCGTGCATGAAGGTATTGATGCGTTCCTGCCAGTCGTCACGGAACAGCTCGGCCGGCTGTTCTACCAGCCCTGCGCCTTTGAGCAGCATGCCCAGCATGCCGTGCATGTCCTCGAACACCGCGATGTTGAAGTTGATGCACATCACGCCCAGCGCCTGGCCGTTATCGTCAAACAGTACGCTGCTGACGCAGCGCATGCGGCGGCCGTCCCAGTTCAGCTTTTCGTAAGGGCCGACAAAGCGGTCTTCAATGGTGCGCTCGATCTCTTCCAGCCCGGATTCGTCACCGATTTCGCGCCGCGACAGGTTATTGGCCAGGTAGCGCACGCGCTGCTCGGCCAGGTCGTGGATCACCACCTCGGCGTAGGGGAAAAACAGCTTGGCAATGCTGTCGGCCAGGTGGGCGTAGCGGGATAGAAGCAGGTCGGTAGCGTGGGCAGCTTGGCTCATGGGCATGGGTTCCGGGCAGAGACGGCATAGTGCCGTAGCGCAAGGTTGGCCACAAGTGCGGCCAACCTTTTATCGATACCCTAGTTGGCCTGCTGCACGCGTTGCAGCAGGGCGTGGGCGATGGCGATGTCCTGCAGGCCCATGCCGATGGAACGGAAGAACACGTGGCGCTGGTAGTCCGGGCGCGGGCAGCGTTCGGTCACCAGCTCGGCCAGGTCGCCACGGATGGCATCGGCCTGCCACTGGTGGTCGCGTGCGGCCAACACCATTTCGCCGGCGCGGCTAGGGGTGCTGTCGCGGTGGTCGCAGTACACGTCCAGCTGCGGTAGCAGCGCCGGTGCGATCTCGTGCGCCTGGGGCGCGTTGGTGCTGATCGAGGTAATCAGCGCCGGGCGGCGCAGCGCGCCCACGTCCAGCACCGGGCTGCCTGCTGAGGTACACAGCATGATTACGTCGGCATCGGCGGCAGCGTCTTCGGCCGAGGTGGCCAGTTCGATGCGGGCATCCATCGCCAGCAGCTGTGCCTGCAGGGCGCTGTCTGCTGCCAGGCCAGGGGCAAACACGCGGATGCGCGTCCACGGCCGTAGCGCCAGCACGTGGCGCAAGTGGGCCTGGCCGACAGCGCCGCAGCCGATTAGCGCGAGCTGCTGGCTGTCCGGGCGCGCCAGCAGCGCTACTGCTAGTGCGGTGGTGCCGGCAGTGCGCTCTACCGTGAGCAGGCTGGCGTCGCAGAACAGCAGTGGCTGGCCGGTGTGCATCGAGAACAGGCTGGTCCAGGCGGTTACCAGCGGCTTGCCGCCAGTCACGATATACGGCGACAGCTTGGCGCCAAACAGCTGCTGGCTGGCCAGCACACCCTGATAGGTGATGACGTCGCCGGTGTCGCCCGGAAACAGTGTCAGCGTTTGCGGTGGCTGCACCGCCTGGCCCTGGCCCAGTGCGGTGAACAATTGCAGCAGCACCTCGCGTACCGGCAGCTGCGGCAGGTGCGGGCGGATGGCGTCGGCGGTCAGGACAAGCGGGGCGGCGTGGTGATTGATAGCGTGCATGGTGTCATGGCGTGGCGAATGGCAATGCCCCTAGCTTAGCGATGAAGAAAAAAATTGTCCATGATGGAAATTTTATCTATTCTTGCCGGCAAGCGGCCAAGACGAGCCGCCACCCGCTACCGGCACCCGCCGGGCCGGACCCCGCCAGGAGAAATCATCATGAGCAAAACCCGCACTGCCAGCCGCTATCTGCTACCCCTCATCGCTTTGCTGGCCGGCCCTGCGCTGGCCGGTGGCCAGGCCGTCCGCATGGGGCTGGAGCCGTTTTACGCCCCGTTTGAAAGCAAGCTGCCCGACGGCAAGCTGGTGGGCTTCGACATCGAGATCGGCAACGCCATCTGCGAACGCATGGCCGCCAAGTGCAGCTATGTGGAAACCTCGTTCGAGGGGCTGATTCCGGGGCTGAAAGCGCGCAAGTTCGAGGTAATCAACTCGGCGATGAACATTACCGCCAAGCGCCGCGAATCGATTGATTTCACCGTGCCGATCTACATCGTGCCCATCCAGATGGTGGCGCGGCGTGACAGCAAGCTGCAGCCCACCGTGGCTGCGCTGAAGGGCAAGACCGTCGGCGTGCTGCAGGGCGCCACGCAGGAAGACTTTGTGCGCAAGCACTGGGAGCGTGAAGGCGTGAAGGTCGTGGCCTACCGCGACCAGAGCCAGATCTATCTGGACCTGGCCGCCGGCCGCCTGGATGCCTCGGTTCAGGAAGGGCAGAATGCGCAGGAAGGCTTTCTGGACAAGCCGCAGGGCAAGGCTTTCGAGTTCAAGGGCAAGGTGCTGAGTGACTTTGCCACCCTGGGCGAGGGCACCGGCTTTGGCGTACGCAAGGGCGACCCGCTGAAGGCCGAGCTGGACAAGGCCATTACCGCACTCAAGCAGGACGGCACCCTGAGCCGCCTGTCGCAAAAGTATTTCAAGCGCGACATTATCGCCAAGTAGGTTTTTACCCGCCCGGCTAGCCGCCGGGCGCCGGTGCGCCAGGGTTGGCCGCATCGTTTGACTATCGCCGCGGCCAACCCTGGCGCGGCAGCAGGAAGGCAACAAGCAGCATGGATGCAGATGTAATCGTACTGGGTGCCGGCATGGTCGGCGTATCGGCCGCCCTGGCCCTGCAGCAACGTGGCCGTCAGGTATGGCTGCTGGACAGGCGCGCGCCTGGTGAAGAAACCAGCCACGGCAACGCCGGCCTGCTGGAGCGGGCGGCGGTGATACCGTACGGTTTTCCGCGCCAGCTGTCGTCGGTGCTGCGCCTGGCGGCCAACCGCTCGCCCGACGTGCGCTACCACCCGGCCACGCTGCCATCCTACGCCGGCTGGCTGTGGCAGTACTGGCGCGAGTCGGCACCGGCACGGTTGGCCGCTACCGGCCGCGCCATGCTGCCCTTGCTGGAAGCCTGCCTGCCCGAGCACGACGCCTGGATTCGCGCCGCCGGTGTGACCGAGCTGCGCCGCAGCGAAGGCCTGCTGGAGGCGTGGCGCGGCGAGGCTGCATTTTTTGACGAAGCGGCCAATGCGCAGCGTATCGCCCGCGAATACGGCCTGGGCGTAAGCGTGCTGGACGCGGTGGCGCTGCGTCAGGCCGAGCCGGGGCTGGGGCAGGGCTTTAGCGGGGCGATTCACTGGCACGACCCGCACAGCATCCGCGACCCCGGCGCGCTGGTGCGCGGCTACGCGGCCTACTTCCAGACGCTGGGCGGGGTATTGAAACAATGCGCGGTGCAGGGCTTGCGCCAGGCCGGCAACGGCTGGCAGGTACATACCGACGCGGGTGTGTACCAGGCACGCGAAGTGGTGCTGGCGCTGGGGCCGTGGTCGGACGACCTGTACACGCCGCTGGGCTACCGCATCCCGCTACAGGTGAAACGCGGCTACCACATGCACTACCATGCGCGCGGCCCCGGCTTGCAGCGCACCGTGGTAGACATGGAAAACAGCTTTCTGGTGGCGCCGATGGCGCGTGGCTTGCGCCTGGCTACCGGGGTGGAGCTGGCACGCCGCGACGCACCGCCCACGCCAAACCAGCTGGCGCAAGCCGAAGCGCTGGCGCAGGGCCTGTTCCCGCTGGGGGAGCGAGTGGACGCCCAGCCATGGGTGGGCTGCCGCCCGTGTCTGCCGGACATGCGCCCGGTGATCGGCGCCGCGCCGCGTCACCCAGGTTTGTGGTTCTGCTTTGGCCACAGCCATCTGGGGCTGACGCTGGGGCCGGTTTCCGGCCGCCTGCTGGCCGAGATGATGCTGGGCGAGAAGCCGTTTACCGACCCCGAGCCGTACTCGCCGGCGCGCTTTGCCTGAGGGTGACTTAGGTACAAGCTTGGCAGGGGATAGGCCGCGCCATATTGGTCTCTACGGTCATCCTGTATTGAATCCGCTGCGCGGATTGTGTTTTGCATTGCCGGTTCCGCCCGGCGGACGGGGTACTTTCTTTTGCGTCGCCAAAAGAAAGTACCCAAAGAAAAGGCGACTCGGGGCTGCTCGAAACCCCGCCCAAAAGCACAGCCCCCAGGCACCGCCGAACTCGCCGCGTGCTAACGTCACGCGGCTCAAACAAATCGGCGGCTTAAAACCTGGGGGCTATGCTTTTGTACGGCTCGCGCCAACGGGCTGCGGGTGCCGTAATCACAATCTTCAAACGATAAAAGTCTTTAGCACTCCACAATATTCACCGGCACCTCGATCACATTGATCGCCAGGCCGCCGCGTGCGGTTTCCTTGTACTTGGTGCTCATGTCGCGGCCGGTGTCGCGCATGGTCTTGATCACGCGGTCCAGCGATACAAAGTGCTGGCCGTCGCCACGCAGCGCCATGCGCGCGGCGTTGATCGCCTTGATCGACGCCATGGCGTTGCGCTCGATGCACGGTACCTGTACCAGGCCGCCTACCGGGTCGCAGGTCAGGCCCAAGTTGTGCTCCATGCCGATTTCGGCGGCGTTTTCCACTTGCTCCGGCGTGCCGCCCAGCACTTCTGCCAGGCCGCCTGCTGCCATGGAACAGGCCGAGCCCACCTCGCCCTGGCAGCCCACTTCGGCGCCGGAGATCGACGCGTTCAGCTTGAACAGGATGCCGATAGCGCCAGCGGTCAGCAAAAAGCGCACGATACCGTCGTCGTTGGCACCTGGAATGAAACGGGCGTAGTAGTGCATCACCGCCGGGATGATGCCGGCCGCGCCGTTGGTCGGCGCGGTGACCACGCGGCCACCGGCGGCGTTTTCTTCGTTTACCGCCAGCGCGTACAGGTTGACCCAGTCCATCACGGTGAGCGGGTCGCGCAGCGCGGCTTCCGGCGAGGCCAGCAGCTTCTGGTACATGTCGGCGGCGCGGCGTTTTACCTTCATGCCGCCGGGCAGAATGCCCTCGCGCTCGCAGCCGCGCTTCACGCAGCTTTGCATGACTTGCCAGATGTTCAGCAGGCCGGCGCGCACTTCATCTTCGCTGCGCCAGGCCAGCTCGTTTTCCAGCATGATCTGGCTGATGGACTTGCCGTGGCGCTGGCACAGCGCCAGCAGCTCGGCACCGGTCTTGAACGGGTGCTTCAGCTCGGTGACGCCGGGCGGGGTGAAGCCGGCGTCGATGGCCGCTTCGTCCACCACGAAGCCGCCGCCCACCGAGTAGTAGGCGCGCTTGGACAGGCTATCGCCGTTGGCCGCAAACGCTTCGAAGATCATGCCGTTGGGGTGGTAGGGCAGCGCCTTGCGCTTGTGCAGGATCAGGTGTTCGCCTTCGACAAAAGGCACCACGTGGCTGCCCAACAGGCGGATGGCCTTGTCGGCACGGATGGCGGCCAGCATGCCGTCTACCGCGTCGGTGTCGACCAGGTCAGGGTATTCGCCCTGCAAGCCCAGCAGCACGGCCGTATCGGTGCCGTGGCCTTTGCCGGTGGCGCCCAGCGAGCCGAACATTTCGGCTTTTACGCTGGCGGTGGTGGCCAGCAGGCCGTCTTTTTCCAGCCGCGCCACAAACTGGCGGGCGGCACGCATCGGGCCAACGGTGTGGGAGCTGGACGGGCCAATGCCGATCTTGAAGAGGTCGAATACGCTGATAGCCATGCTGCTTCTCTTTTTATGGTGCGGGCGCGGGTAGCGCCCCGGGTGTTGTCTGTCCGGCTGTGTGGGCCGTGGTGTGCAGGTGCTGCCGGGGCAGCGGCGGCATTGTACTGAGCAATGCCGCCGCTGTGTGCACTACCGATGCTGCAGTGCGTTTTAACGATACACAGGGAAGGCCGCGCATAGCTCGGCCACCTGGCGGCGTACGCGCGGGGCAACGTCTGCGTTATCGATATCGTCCAGGATATCGCATACCCAGTGCGCTACCTGGCCGGCTTCGGCGCTGCCGAAACCGCGGCTGGTGATGGCCGGGGTGCCAATGCGGATACCGCTGGTGACAAACGGGCTTTGCGGGTCGTTCGGCACCGCGTTCTTGTTGACGGTAATGCAGGCCGCGCCCAGCGCCGCGTCGGCGGCCTTGCCGGTGAGGCCTTTGTCGATCAGGCTCAGCAGGAACAGGTGGTCGTCAGTCTTGCCCGATACCACGGTATAGCCGCGCTGGCGGAACACCGCCACCATGGTGCGGGCGTTATCCAGTACCTGCTGCTGGTAGGTTTTGAATTCGGGTTGCAGCGCCTCCAGAAAGGCCACCGCCTTGGCGGCGATCACGTGCATCAGCGGGCCGCCCTGAATGCCGGGGAAAACCAGCGACTGCAGCTTTTTCACCAAGGCTTCGTCCGGGTTGGCCGCCAGGATCAGGCCGCCGCGCGGGCCGCGCAGCGTCTTGTGGGTGGTGGTAGTTACCACATGGGCGTGCGGCAGCGGGCTGGGGTAGAGCCCGGCGGCCACCAGGCCGGCCACGTGCGCCATGTCTACAAACAGCCAGGCGCCAACGCTGTCGGCAATCTGGCGCATGCGCGCCCAGTCCACCACCAGCGAGTAGGCGGAGAAGCCAGCTACCAGCATTTTTGGCTGGTGTTCGGTGGCCAGCCGTTGCACTTCGTCGTAATCAATGGCGCCGCTTTCCGTGTTGATGCCGTACTGCACAGCCTTGTAGATCTTGCCGGAAAAATTGACGCTGGCGCCGTGGGTAAGGTGGCCGCCGTGTGCCAGGCTCATGCCCAGGATGGTGTCACCCGGCTGCAGCAGCGCCATATACACCGCGGCGTTGGCCTGGCTGCCGGAGTGCGGCTGCACGTTGGCATACTGTGCACCAAACAGCTGGCAGGCGCGGTCGATGGCCAGCTGTTCCACCACGTCCACGTGCTCGCAGCCGCCGTAGTAGCGCTTGCCGGGGTAGCCCTCGGCGTACTTGTTGGTGAGCTGGGTGCCTTGCGCCTGCATCACGCGCGGGCTGGTGTAGTTTTCCGAGGCAATCAGCTCGATGTGGTCTTGTTGGCGCTGGTTTTCGGCCTGGATGGCGGCCCACAGTGCGTCGTCGAAGCCGGCAATCTGCATGTCTTGCGTGAACATATCTGTCTCCATGTCGTGTCTGGCTGCAGCGGCAGCCGTGTGCATGGCTCTTTGGCGGGGTGCCCAGGGTGCCGCGTAACGGCATGGGCGGGCAGGGGCATGGCTGGCACAAAGGCGAGGGCACCCGCCCGGCCATGCCGGACGATGCCCCCTCTGTCCCTTGTGCCTGAGATATTGCGGCGCGCGATTGCGTACCGGGTGTCCTTCGGCGAGGCGGCTTTGCGGCCAACCTTCTCTCCAGAGTGCCTCGCGTCCACAGTTCTTTTGCCTGAGAGTTTCTGGGGCGATTCCCCTTCGGCGCTGCCGCAAGGGCAGTCTCTCCTGTGGTTGCGGCCGGGGCAGGTATGGCACCTGTCAACCGGCGTGGCTTGCAGAATCTAGAAGACGGCGAGTGCCACTGTCAATGCGTGAGATGAAACTATCGATGTGCAAACGCAGCAAAACGCCGCCCCTTGCGCAGGGCAAGCAGGGCGGCGTAGCGGGCGTTTTGCCGGCTGGCTAGAACATGCCGTTGCCGTTAGCGTCTTTGGCCGGCACTGGCTGGATCACGTCCCAGTGCTCGGCAATCTTGCCGTCCTGCACGCGGAAGATGTCCACCACAGCCACGCCCAGCTCGCCTGGCTTGTCCTGGCTGTGCACGTGCAGCATCACCAGGTCACCGTCGGCCAGCACGCGCTTGATGCTGGCGCGGCTTTGCGGGTTATTGGCGCGGATCCAGCGCACGTAGTCTTGCAGCGGCGCAACGCCGTTGGCCACCTCCGGGTTGTGCTGGATGTAGCCGGGTGCTAGGTAGGTGGCTGCTTGCTCGGCGTCCAGTTTGCCGAAGGCGGCGTCGTAAAAAGCCAGCACCAGTGCCTTGTTGGCGTCCTCGCGCGGGCCGGCCAGCGCGGGCAGGGCGGTGCTGGCCAGGCTTGCGGCCAACAGGGTGGCGGTTAACAGGCGCTTCATTTGGCTGCCGCCACGGTAAAGCGCTGGCGATGGTGACGTGCCTGCTCGGCTTCATCGACGATGGCCACCGCCAGATCGGCCACGCTGATGCCGGCCGGGGCTTCGCCGTCCATCAGCAGGTCGTTGGCACCCAGCTGGTACTGGCCGCTGCGCTCGCCCGGTGCCAGCAAAGCTGGCGGCGACACGAATACCCAGTCCAGCACGGTTTCGTCTTGCAGCTTGTTCAGTGCCTGGCGTGCGCCTTCGGCGCCTTCCTTGTATTCGGCCGGGAAGTGCGGGGTGTCGATCAGCTGCAGGCCCGGTGCCACGTACAGGCTGCCCGCGCCGCCCACTTCGATGAAACGCGCCACGCCGGCGGCCTTGGTGCCCGCCACGATGGCATCGTGGCCTTGCAGGAAGAGTGTGCGGATGTCGGCTTTGTCCCAGCCCGGGTTGAAGGCGCTGATCACTACGTCGTGGCCGGCTACGTCACGGGCGATGGTGTCGGCGTCGTAGGCGTTGCTGGCCTTGACGGTAAGGTTGGCCGCAGCGGCAACGCGTTCCGGGCGGCTGACCAGGGCGGTAACGTGGTGGCCGCGGGCCAGCAGTTCCTGTTGCAGAGCTTGGCCGACAAAACCGCTGGCGCCGATGAGTGCGATGTTCATGCTGTGTCCTTTCGGGTGGGGTAGGGGAATAACTGCATGGTAGATCACGCGCCTGTGGCTGATAATCCGTTATGGAATTCAATCATTGTTAAGCTGAGGTTCACGATGGAAGCGCTACGCAGCATGGCAGTCTTTGCCGCGGTGATCGAGCAGGGTTCGATGAATGCAGCCGGGCGTGAGCTGGGCATGACCGCATCGGCGGTGAGCCAGCACGTACGGCGGCTGGAGCAGCAGCACCAGGTGGCGCTGCTGCACCGCACTACCCGCAAGCTCACGCTCACCGAAGCCGGCAGCGTGTTTTACCGCAGCTGCGCCGCCATGTTGGCCGCAGCAAATGAGGCCAACGTACAAATGGCGGCGCTGCGTGACGAGCCGGTGGGCGAGCTGCGTATTGCCGCCCCCAGCGGTTTTGCCGGCGGGGTGCTGGGGCAGGCGCTGGCGCCACTGCTGGCGGCCAACCCTGGTTTGAGCCTGCGCCTGTTTTTTCAGGACGAGATGATAGACCTGGTACAGCACCGCATCGACCTGGCGCTGCGCGCCGGTAACCAGCCGGATTCCACGCTGGTGGCGCGCCATCTGGCCGATTGGCCGTTTGTACTGGTGGCGGCGCCGGCCTATCTGGCGGCGCGCGGCACGCCACTGCAGCCGGGCCAGCTGTACCAGCACGACTGGATAGGGCTGGAGCAGGAACACGGCCTGACACCTTTGCGTTTGCAGCGGGAGGGCGAGGTGGAAATATTGCGGCTGCGCTGCCGCATCGCCAGCAACAGCATGTTGTCGGCACGCGCCTTTGCACTGGATGGGCTGGGTATCGCCATGCAGCCCGAGCCGGAAGTGCGTGCCCAGCTGCAAGCAGGTTTGCTGGTGCAGCTGCTGCCAGACTGGCAGGCACCGGCCCTGCCGGTCTACGCGGTAACGCCGCGCCGCGATGTGCTGCCGGCCAAGGTGCGGCACGCTATAGCTTTATTGCAACAATCCATGCACTAGCCCTTGACTGTTTCTTGTGCAGTTATTGACATTTGCATTTATGGATAACTTAAAAAAACTTGTATGTATTGAAATATTTGGCTAACAAACAAAAGGGCACACCAAGGTTTAAAGATTTCGTTGGCCAAAGTCCCCCTCTTGGCGCATAAATTCAATGAAAATGCTTACAAGTGAGAGAGAAACGTTTTGTATCCGGCTCACTTTGGCATGATCACGTGCCATTTCGACAGTATTTTGTATGCAAATTGTTTTGTGGTGCCTGGGGAAGCTGGCTGGCGTGCTTGGTAGTACCATCGCGCAGTCCGAAAAAACATATCAATAGACATTCAGGGGAAGCTCGAATCATGACACTACGCACGCGCTTGATGATCTTTGTCCTGCTGGTACTCACCACGCTGTCCGTGGTGTTCTGTACCGTGGCGTACCTGAAAATGAGCTCGGCACTGGAACAAGAAATCCAGAACGAAATCAAGATGGCTGCTGACAACAAGGTTAGCTTTGTCAGCGAATGGGTAGATAGCCGCCAGAAAATCGTGGGCTCGGTGTTGCCGCGCTTCGGTACGGGCGAGCTCAAGCCGATGCTGGATCAGGCACGCGATGCCGGTGGCTTTGACGATATGTATGTCGGCCAGCCGGATAAAACCATGACCCAGTTCACTGGCGGGTCGCCAGTGCCACCGGGCTACGACCCTACCGTGCGCCCTTGGTACCTGGCTGCCAAAGACGCAGCAGGCCCGATTGCCTCGCCGCCGTACATCGATGCCGCCACCAAACGCCCCATCATTACCTTTGCCCAGGCGCGCAAGGATGGTGGCAACCTGGTAGCGGTAGCGGGGGGTGACGTAACCCTGGCGCGTGTGGTGCAAGAAGTGACCGCGGCCAAGCTGCCAGGTGACGGTTTTGCCTTCCTGGTTACTGCCGAAGGCGACGTGATTGCCCACCCGCAGAAAGATTCCGGCCTGAAGAAAATTGGCGAAGTAATGCCAGGCTTTGACTTGGGCGCACTGGGCAAGGATGGCCAGATCCAGGAGGTAGAGCAGGATGGCGTTACCGACCTGGTAGCGCTGTACCCGGTACCGAAAACCAGCTGGCTGTTTGGCGTGGTGGTGCCGAAGGCGGCTGCACTGGCACCGGTGAAGCAGCTGCTTTCCGTGATGGCCGGCCTGGCTGTGGCAGCCTTGGTGCTGGCGGGTATCCTGGCCTACGCCGGTGTGGCCAAAATGCTGGCGCCGCTGAACGTGCTGCATAAAGCCATGGTAGAGGTAGCGAGTGGCCAGGGCGACCTGACCAAAACCCTGCCGGTAGGCAACCGTGACGAAGTCGGCCAGATTGCCGAAGCGTTCAACCAGTTTGTGGCCAAGCTGCGCGAGATGTTCATCACCGTGCGTGACGAATCCGACGCCCTGGCGCGCGACGCCGCCGACCTGAACCGCGTGGCCGAGCAAATCGCCCAGGACTCGCGCGTGCAGTCCAGCGAGCTGTCGGCTACTGCCGCCACCATCGAAGAAATCACCGTCAGCATCAACCACATTGCCGACCACGTTGGCGAAACCGAAGCGCTGGTGTCGCGTTCGCGTAGCAACTCGGTGGAAAGCCACCGCGCCATGACCGAGGTGGAGCGCGAAGTGCAGTCCATCCTGCACGCGGTATCGTCCCTGCACGGTGTAATGGGCAGCCTGTCCGGCCAGTCCGAGCAGATCAAGGGTATTGTCGGTGTGATCCGCGATATTGCCGACCAGACCAACCTGCTGGCGCTGAACGCCGCCATCGAGGCGGCCCGTGCGGGCGAGAGCGGCCGCGGCTTTGCCGTGGTGGCCGACGAGGTGCGCAAGCTGGCCGAGCGCACCGCTACCGCTACCGTGCAGATTGCCGAGATGATCGATACCGTTATCCGTCGCACCGGCGAAGCCATTACCCACGCCGATGTCACCAACGAGAAAGTCAGCTCCGGTGTGACCCTGTCGCGCGAAGCCGCCTGCAAGGTGGAAGAGATCAAGCACAGTGCCGAGGAGATTTCCTCGCGCATGAGCGAAATCACTTCGTCCACCGCCGAGCAAGGCGTGGCCACCAACGAAATGGCACGCAGCGCCGAGCGCGTAAACGTGATGGCACAGCAAACCGATACCAGCCTGCAAGAAGCCCTGGCTACCATCAATGTGCTGGCTACGCGCGGGGATGAGCTCAAGGCGCTGGTGGCAAGGTTCCGCCTGTAATCGGCTATGCCGGCGGGGCGCAAGCCCGCCGGATATTCACCGGATAAACCCTGTTTGCCTGGCAAGCAGGGTTTATTTTCAAACACGCGAGCCCCTTAGCCGGGCTCGTTTCGCATGTAGGGGCAGCTATGCAAGACCCGTTGGCCGCAGTGGCCATGAATGATGTAATCATCCTGGATGGCGCCATGGCGTCCGAGCTGGAGCGTCGCGGCTGCGACCTGAACGACGCCTTGTGGTCGGCGCGTGTGCTGCTGGAAGCGCCCGAGCTGATCCGCCAGGTGCATTACGACTACTACGCCGCCGGTGCCGACGTGGCCACCACGGCCAGCTACCAGGCGAGCTTTGAGGGCTTTGCCAAGCGCGGTATCGGCCACGAACAGGCGGTAGCGCTGATGCAGCAGTCGGTACGCCTGGCGCAGGAAGCGCGTGACGCCTTTTGTGCCGATGCGGCCAACCTGGCCGGCCGCAAACGGCCGCTGGTGGCGGCCTCGGTCGGCCCGTACGGCGCCATGCTGGCCGATGGTTCGGAATACCGTGGTGGCTACGGCCTGAGTGTGCAGCAGCTGATGGACTTCCACCGGCCGCGTATCGCCGCACTGCTGGCGGCCGGCCCCGACCTGCTGGCCGGCGAGACTTTCCCGTGCGCCGAAGAGGCGCTGGCACTGGCCATGCTGCTGCGCGACGAGTTCCCCCGCGCACGCGCCTGGGTCAGCTTCTCGTGCCGCGATGCTGCCAAGCTGAGCGATGGCACGCCGCTGGCCGACGCTGTCGCCGCGTTGGCAGACTTCCCGCAGATTGTGGCCGTGGGCGTGAACTGCACTGCACCGCGCCACATTGCACCATTGTTGTGCGAGGCGGCACGGGTTTCGGGCAAGCGCCTGCTGACCTACCCCAACTCGGGCGAAAGCTACGACGCCACCACCAAGACCTGGCACGGCAGTAGCGACCCGGGTGCCTTTGCCGACGCCGCTCGCCAGTGGCGCGCTGCCGGCGCGGCCTGCATTGGCGGCTGCTGCCGCACCACGCCGGAAGATATCCGTGCGCTAAGCGCCTGGTTGCGCCCGCAGCGCTAGGGCTTGGGCCGGCCGGAGCCCGTCGGGTGCGCCAACACAAAGCCTGTCTGCCACGCAGACAGGCTTTGTTGTTGATGGGGCAGGGTGGCGCGCTGTGCCCGTTATCGGCGTAGCCAGGCTTGGCCAGCGAGGCCGTGCTTTTATCGCTATCGCTGGCAAGCTTGTTGCTTGTTGCACTGCAGCGTCCGCCAGCTTACCCGCTGGCAGGGCGCCGACCTGACAACAGCAAGTGGTAAAACCATGACGAGCGAAAGCAAGTGCCTGGAAGGCGGACACAATCCGCTGGCACATACCTGGGCGGAAGACCTGCTGGCCTTCCTGATCGGCACTTCCTTTATCGGCCTGGGCATGGCCATGTTCGCACAGGCCGGGTTGCTTACCGGCGGTACGGCCGGCATCGCCTTCCTGCTGCACTATTACAGTGGCGCCTCCTTTGGCTGGCTGTTTTTTGCGATCAATCTGCCGTTCTACGGGCTGGCTTTGCGCCAGATGGGGCGCGCCTTCACCTTGCGTACCTTTGTGGCCGTGGGCCTGGTGTCGCTGTTTTCCAGCCTGCACCGTACGCTGTTCCCGTTTGCCGGCAGCCTGAACCCTTACTACACCGGGCTGTTGGGTGGCCTGCTGATCGGCATGGGCGTGATTGCGTTGTTCCGCCACAAGGCCAGCGTGGGCGGGGTCAATATCCTGGCGCTGTACGTGCAGCAGCGTTACGGGCTGCGGGCCGGCAAGCTGCAGTTCGGCTTTGACTTGCTGGTGATGGCGGGCGCGTTGCTGGTAGCAGGTTGGCCGCAGCTGCTGGGCTCGCTGATTGGCGCGGCGGCCATGAGCCTGGTGATCGGTTTTTACCACCGGCCGGATCGTTACATCGCCCAGTCCTGATGGCAGGGTGAAAAATTGCGGTACGGCCATGCTTGTCATGGGCTTTGGCTTGAGTATTTGTCAGTAATGCGTGTTTCTTGATTGAAAATTGCTTTGTTGCTGATTTATTGAATGTCTTGATGCTGATTAATTGTGATTGTTGGCAGTATTGGTAAAATAACGAAATTGTTGCATTGCAATAGAGAACCCAAGATGACCGCTACTGCTACCACCCTGCCGCCTGCCACCACAGACGATGCGCTGGGCCATACCTGGCTGGAAGACGCGCTCGCCATTCTGGTGGGCACGCTGCTGATTTCATTCGGCGTGGCCATGTTCAAAAGCGCCGGCCTGCTCACCGGCAGTACCGCCGGGCTGGCTTTTCTGGTGCACTACCAGACGGGTGTGCCGTTTGGTGTGGCCTTTTCGCTGATCAACCTGCCGTTCTACTGGCTGGCAGTAAAACGCATGGGCTGGCTGTTTACGCTAAAGACCTTCGTGGCGGTGAGCCTGCTGTCGCTGTTTACCGGCCTGCACGGCCAGTTTGCCCACTTTGGCGGCTTGAATCCGTTTTACAGCGGCCTCATCGGTGGGCTGATGATGGGGATGGGCTTTATCGCGCTGTTCCGCCACAAGGCCAGCCTGGGCGGGGTGAACATTCTGGCGCTGTACGTGCAGGACCGTTACGGCATTCGCGCCGGCAAGCTGCAGCTGGGGGTGGATATGGTCATTCTGCTGGCGTCGCTGCTTCTGGTGAGCGTACCGGCGCTGCTGGGCTCCATTCTGGGCGCTGCCGCGCTGAATATGGTGATTGCCATGAATCACCGCCCAGACCGTTATATCGGCACCTGAGTCGTGCGTACTCCATAAAAAAACCGGCCATTGGCCGGTTTTTTTATGCCACGTCTTAACAGACTGGCTTATTCCACAAAGCGCATCTTGTAGCTCTTGGCCTTGATCTTGCCAGCGCTCAGGCGCTCGAAAGCCTGCTGCGCAATGTGGCGATCCAGCGCCACGAAGGTGTTGAACTCGAACACCGTGATCTTGCCTACCTGCTTGCCGTCTACACCGCCTTCGCCGGTTAGCGCGCCCAGAATGTCGCCCGGGCGCAGCTTCTCGCGTTTGCCACCGGCGATTTCCAGCATCACCATCGGTGGCTGAAGCGGGCCGCCGGGAGCCGGTTTCAGGTCGGCCAGCTCTTCCCAGGCCAGGTCGGCTTTCTGGTATTCCTCGATGCTGGCGGCACGGCGTGCGTCGCTAGGGCTGACCAGCGTCAGCGCCAGGCCGTGCTTGTCGCCGCGGCCGGTACGGCCGATACGGTGGATGTGCACTTCCGGGTCGTGCGCCACGTCCACGTTGATCACCAGATCCAGGTCCTTGATGTCCAGGCCGCGGGCGGCCACGTCGGTAGCCACCAGGGTGGTGATGGTCTTGCCGGCAAAGCGCGCCAGGATCTGGTCGCGGTCGCGCTGTTCCAGCTCGCCGTACAGGGCTTCGGCGCTAAAGCCTGCCTGCTGCAGCTCGGCTACCAGCTCTTTACAGCGCTGCTTGGTGTTGCAGAACGCCAGGGCGGAGGTTGGCCGCACGCTGTGCAGCACGCGGGCGACGATGTCCAGGCGCTGGTCCGGGTCGATCTCGTACCACCATTGTTCGATCTGGCCGGCGTCGTGCAGCGCTTCCACTTTTACCATGTGCGGCTGCTTCATGAACTGCTCGGCCAGCTTGCGGATGTTGTCCGGGTAGGTGGCGCTGAACATCAGTGTCTGGCGGTTGCGCGGGCAGGCGCGCACGATGCCGACGATTTCTTCGATAAAGCCCATATCCACCATGCGGTCGGCTTCATCCAGCACTAGCGTTTTCACGCCGGCCAGCTCCAGCGTGCCACGCGACAGGTGGTCTTGCAGGCGGCCCGGGGTACCCACCACGATGTGGGCGCCGTGTTCCAGCGAGGCGCGTTGCGGCGCCATTGGCGTGCCGCCGCACAGGGTAATCACCTTGATATTGTCGATGCAGCGCGCCAGGCGGCGGATTTCCTGCGCTACCTGGTCGGCCAGCTCGCGCGTGGGGCACAGCACCAGTGCCTGGATGGCAAACCAGCGCGGGTTGATATTGGTGAGCAGGCCCAGGCCAAATGCTGCTGTCTTGCCGCTGCCGGTTTTGGCCTGGGCGATGACGTCGCGGCCGTCCAGTACGGCTGGCAGGCTTTCTGCCTGAATGGCGGTCATGCTGGTGTAGCCCAGGCTATCGAGGTTGGAAAGCAGGTTTTGCGGCAGTTGCAGGGTGCTGAATTTGGCTTTGTTCACAATGACTTGGCGTTGGTTGATATGGCAAGGCGCGGAGTGTAGCAGCTGGCGGCGCTGCGGCCAACCTTGGGCGCGGTTTTAACACGCTGCCGGGGCTGGCCCAGTGCGGTATCAGCGGGTGCCCAGGCGCAGCAGCTGGCCGTTGCGGTCGTCGGCAAACCACAGTGCACCGTCGGCGGCCTGGGCGATTTCCACCGTGCCGGCCGGCCCGCCTTTACCGCGCCATGGCCCCAGTAGCGTGTGCGGTTTGCCCTGCGGCAGCCCGCGGCTATCGGTGGCGTAGGCCACAATGCGCTGGCCATGCTGGCGGTAGCCGTGCAGGCCCACCACCAGTTGGCCGCGCCAGGCCGCCGGTGCCTGTGGCCCCAGCCACCAGGCCAGGCCCAGCGGCGCGCTGTGCGCCGGCAGCAGCATGGCGGGGGCGCGGGTCGTGCGGCAGGCGTAGCGGGGGAATTCCGGCGCGTTGCGCTGTGCGTCGTAGCAATACGGCCAGCCGTAGTGGCCACCGGCTTGCAACAGGTTCAGCTCGTCGTGTGGCAAACCGTTGTCGTTGGGCAGGCCGGCGGCCAGATGCAGCGCGTCGCGGCTGTTTTCGGCTTGCAGTACGCTGCCGCCAGGGTGCACGGCGATAGCCATGCTGTTGCGCAGGCCTCGCGCCAGCACGCCCAGGTTTTGCAGGCGGCCGTCGGCCAGCACGCGGTAGCGGCGCACGCTGCCGGCCGGGTTGCCGCCTTCGGCCTCGCTGCACTGCGCCTGGCCGCGCTGCGTTTCGCAGTTGTCCGAGCTGCTGCCGATGTTCACGTACAAGGTGTCACCCGCCAGCGTGAAGCTGGTCAGCGGGTGGCGCTGGCGCAAGGGCAGGTTGGCGACGGTTTGCCGCTGCGTGGGGGCCGCCAGCTTGAGCAGGCTGATGCGGCCAAGCTCGCCCAGCAGGATGTGGCCATCCGGTAGCACCGCCACGCTGTGCGGGCGGTCCAGCTGGCGCGCCAGTACCGTCTTCTGCCACGTTTTGCCGCTACGGGTGAAGCGCAGCAGGCGGCCGGCCGGCGCGTCCCAGCGCACCATTTCGGTCAGCAGCACGCTGCCGTCCGGCAGCAGGGCAATGCCGCGTGGCAGCGTCAGCCCGCTGGCTACCACGCCCGCGCACAGGCCGGCGGCGGTCGGGGCGTCCAGTGCGGGCAGGCCGCCACAGTTGGCCGCAAGGGCAGCTTGCGTTGCCAATAGGGCTGCGCCTGATAGTAGCTTGCGTGTTTTTGTCATAAATTGTTTGATTTAATATAAAGCCTTCATTTGAAGGCTTTGTTTAACGATAGCGTCAAAGTTCTGTCACGGTTGCGTCATGCTGGCTACCTACACTGCGCGCATTCTTTCTAGCCGCAGGACACATCATGCAGCGCGACAATCTTGCCGTTACCCAGGTGGCCGGCCACTTGCTGGACAAGCCGCCGGTAGTGTCGGCGGACAGTACCAATTACCAGGTGCTGGAAGTGTTCACCAGCCACGAAGGCCTGGCCAACCTGCCGGTAGTGCGCGACAGCCAGCCGCTGGGCATCATCAACCGCAACCATTTCATGAGCATGCTGGCACGCCCGTTCCACCGCGAGATCTTTGGCCGCAAGCCGTGCACTGCCTTCATGGACACCAACCCGCTGGTGGTGGACTACCATCTGCCGCTGACCGAGCTGTCGTTCGAGGCGCTGCAGCGTGGTGGCAAGGTGTTGTCCGATGGTTTCATCATCACCGTGGATGGCGCCTACGCCGGCGTGGGGCAGGGCGTGTCGCTGATGCAGGCGCTGGCTGACCAGCAGGCCGAGAAGCACCGCCAGATGATGGACAGCATCCATTATGCCTCGGTAATTCAGCAGTCGTTCCTGCAAAGCTCGCGCCGCGACATGGCAGCCTGTCTGCAGGACTACTTCATGGTGTGGGAGCCGCGCGACGTGGTGGGTGGCGACTACTACTATTTTGTGAAGCGCGACGACGGCTTTTTCGTGGCAGTGATCGACTGCACCGGCCACGGCGTGCCGGGCGCGTTCATGACGCTGATCATGGCCTCGGCGCTGAAGCAGGTGCTGGGCAGCCACGACCTGCACGACCCGGCCGCGCTGCTGGGGGCGATCAACCGCCAGGTGAAGGAATCGCTGGGCCAGCTGGCCGACCACGAGCGCCACCCCGAGCTGCACGTGGAAGTGCGCAGCGACGACGGCATGGACTGCGCCTTCTGCTGGTACGACTACGCCAGCCACACGCTGACCTTTGCCGGTGCCAAAACCCCCATTTTCGTGCTGCCTCCCAAGGGCGACGAGGTCGAGGTGGTGGATGGCAACAAGAAAGGCGTGGGCTATGTATCTACCCCGCTGGACTACCAGTGGGACAACCGCCAGCTCAAGCTCAAGCCCGGCAGCCGCCTGTACATCAGCACCGACGGCATCATCGACCAGATCGGCGGTGCCAAGCGCATCTGCTTTGGCAAGAAGCGCTTCAAGGAACAGATTCTCAAACACGCCCACCTGCCGATGGCACAGCAGCAGCAAGCGTTGCTGGACGCCTTTCACCACTGGCAGGGCGAAAACAGCCGCCGCGACGACGTCAGCCTGTTTGGCGTACACATCAAGGAGCCACGCGCATGAGCCTGGACCACTTTTACCGTTTTCAAGACCTGGCGCGCCAGCAGAGCGTGGTTTTCTACTACACCGGCTACTTCTCGCAGGCCATTGTCAGCGCCATGGGCGACGCGCTGCGCCAGCGCCTGAACCAGACCGACGCCAGCAATATGCAGCGCCGCAAATTGTTCTCGGTGTTTATCGAGATGGCGCAGAACGTGGTGCATTACTCGGCCGAGCACCTGTCCGCCAGCGACAGTACCGACCAGGAAATCCGCCGCGGTGCGCTGTGGGTAGGCGAGCAGAACGGCCACTTCTACGTGGTCTGTGCCAACCCGGTAGCGCGCGAGCAGGTTGGCCGCATCCGCGACAAGCTGATGCCGCTGCTGGGGATGAGTAACGACGACATCAAACAGCTGTACAAGCAAAAACTGCGCAGCGACAACGACGCCGAAAGCAAGGGCGCCGGCCTGGGTTTCCTGACCGTGGCGCGCGATGCCACCGAGCCGGTGGAATTCGACTTTATCGACGAAGACGGCCCGCTTAGCCCCATCACCATGTTCTATCTGAAAGCTTCCATCTGATATGCAAAACCTTCATATCCCTGCTACCACCTACAGCCCGCAAGTAGACTTTGATTTTGCCCGCCACCAGCTGAGCCTGCGCGGCGAGAGCTACCCGGAAAACGCCAGCGTGTTCTTTGCCCCCATCATGGCAGCGCTGGACGCCTACCTGGCGCCGCTGGACCACGTGCGCATTAGCGTGGACGTGCAGTTGGCCTACTTCAACAGCGCCAGCACCAAGGCCATTCTGGCCGTGTTCGAGCGCCTGAACGCCGCTGCCGTAGCGGGTAACTACGTGACCGTTAACTGGCACAGCGACCCGGACGACGACACCATCATGGAGTTTGGCCAGGAGATTGCCGAGGATAACCCCGCACTGGACGTACACCTGCTGGAACTGGCCTGAGTCGTCGATACGGGCAGTGCCGCGCCCGGTTTGGCCGCCGGTTTTGACTTGGCGCTAGCCTGCCCGGCCGGTGTAGCCCGCTGCGAGCACCCGTGTCATGGCTGTTGCTGCCATGACTGGTGCCCGCTGTGCTTTATTGGCCTGGTTTGGCGCTATTGGCCGGGTGCTCGGGGCAGGTGAGCAGGTGGTCGTTCACCACGCCGGTAGCCTGCAGAAAGGCGTAGATCACGGTGCTGCCGACAAAATTCATGCCGGCTTTCTTCAGCGCCTTGCTGATGCTGTCCGATAGCGGCGTGCTGGCCGGTGCCTCTGCCAGTGTTGCCCAGTGGTTTTGCACCGGCTGGCCACCCACCTGCGCCCACAGCCAGTCGGCAAAGCTGCCGTGCTCGCGCTGCATGGCCAGAAACACCCGAGCGTTGCGGATGGCGCTGTTCACTTTCAGCCGGTTGCGCACAATGCCCGGGTCCTGCAGCAGGCGTTCCACGTCGGCCTCGGTCATCGCCGCCACCTTTACCGGGTCGAAGTCATGAAACACGCGGCGGTAGTGCTCGCGTTTGCGCAGGATGGTGATCCACGACAGCCCGGCCTGTGCGCCTTCCAGTATAAGCATTTCAAATAGCTTCTGGTCGTCGTGTACCGGTTTGCCCCACTCGTGGTCGTGGTAGGCCATGTATAGCGGGTCGTCGCCGCACCAGCTGCAGCGTGTCAGTTCAGTCATGCATTTTCTCCAGGTCTTCCAGTGCCAGTAGCAGTGCCAGGCGGTCATCGCGCGCCACCTGCTGCCAGTGGCGGCCGCTCAGCGCGCCTTCCAGCGCCCATAGCAGGTTCAGGCTAGCGCGTTGCCCGCTGCGCTTCACTTGCGCGTAGGCGGCCACCGCGCCCAACTGACGCAAGTTGGCCGCATCGGGTATGCCAGCCGCCCGCAGCATGCGCCATGAGGCAGGGCCAAGGTTGACGGTGTTGTCCATATTGCCAGTGTAACGCGGCACTGCTGCCAGCGTGCTGTCAGCGGCATGGCACAAACCTTGCTGCGTTCATGGCTAATTCACCCCAAAGACAGGTCTCCCATGTTAAGCGTCATGCTGGTCAACGATGGCTCCGGCAAGGCCGCCGCGCTGAAAGAAGCGCTGGCGGCTGCAGGCGTGCGCGTGGTGGCCGAGGTGGCGGCCAACCTGCAGCTGGCTGACATGCTGGCCGCAGCCCGGCCCGACGTGGTGCTGATCGACAGCGACGCGCCGTCGCGCGACATGCTGGAGCAGGTGTGCGTGATGGGTGCCCGCCACGGCCAGCCGGTGGTGATGTTTACCGACGACAACCGCCGTGACACCATCCGCGCCGCGCTGTCGGCCGGCGTGGCCGCCTACGTGGTGGGTAGCGTGGAAGCGGCGCGCATCCAGCCCTTGCTGGAGGTGGCCATCGAGCGCCACCAGCTGGAGCAAGCGCGGCGCAGCGAGCTGGCCAGCGCGCAGCAGCAGCTGGCCGAGCGCAAGGTAATCGAAAAGGCCAAGGGCTTGCTGATGCAGATGAAAGGCCTGGACGAGCAGACCGCCTACAAGCAGCTGCGCGAACGCGCGATGCAGCAGCAAAAGCGCCTGGCCGACGTGGCGCAGGAAATCATCAGCCTGGCCGAATGGCTGCAAGGCTGAGCCGCGCTGGTGCGTGGCCGCGCTATTGCGGTGCACAAACTACGCCGGCAGGCAGCAAAACACGGTTTCAAGGCTGGCACGGCACTTGCTGACGTGACAGCAGGCGCAAGGTAGCGCCAACACATTCAACAGGAAGGTGCCAACGGCGGCGCAAGCCTGGGAGTACGGACAACGGCGTCCGTTGCCCTTTCTGACGAGAGGGCGACGGACGCTTTTCTTTTGTGGCTACCGCTTAGGAGCAAACGATGAAAACGCGTCAGCAACCCGATACCCAAACCCTGGCGGCCGCCCGCCGCGACTTTCTCAAGGGAGCCTTGTCACTGATGGCCTCTACCGCCTTGCCCGCCGGCTTTGCCCTGCAAGCACTGGCTGCCCCTGTGGGCAAACCGGAAAAAACCGAAGTCAAAGTGGGCTTCATCCCGCTGACCGACTGTGCTTCGGTGATCGTGGCCTCCAAGATGGGCTTCGACAAGAAATACGGCATCACTATCGTGCCGTCCAAGGAAGCCAGCTGGGCGGCAGTGCGCGACAAGCTGGTTAACGGCGAGCTCGACGCCTCGCACGCGCTGTACGGCATGATCTACGGCGTGCACCTGGGCGTGGGGGGCCCCAAGAAAGACATGGCGGTGCTGATGACGCTGAACCAGAACGGCCAGGGCATCACGCTTTCCAACCAGCTGAAAGAGAAGGGCGCCACCACCGGCCCGGCGCTGGCCAAGCTGATCAAGGCCGAGCCGCGCGAGTACACCTTTGCCCAGACCTTTCCCACCGGCACCCACGCCATGTGGCTGTATTACTGGCTGGCCGCGCACGGCGTGAACCCGCTGACCGACGTGAAAACCATCGTGGTGCCGCCGCCGCAAATGGTGGCCAATATGCGGGTGGACAATATGGACGGCTACTGCGTGGGCGAGCCGTGGAACGCCCGCGCCATCGCCGACGGTATCGGCTTCAGCGTGGCCACCACCCAGCAGATCTGGCCGGACCACCCGGAAAAGGTACTGGGCACCACCGGCGACTGGGTAAAACAGCACCCCAATACCGCCCGTGCGCTGGTGGCAGCGCTGCTGGAAGCTTCGCGCTACATCGACGACGTGAAAAACCGCGCCGCCGTGGCCAAGCTGATCGCCGACAAGGCCTACGTCAACGCGCCGGAGCCGGTGATCGAAGGCCGCTTCCTGGGCGCCTACGAAGACGGCCTGGGCAAGAAGTGGCAAGACCCCAAGCTGATGAAGTTCTTCGACGGCGGCAAGGTCAATTTCCCCTATCTGTCCGACGGCATGTGGTTCCTGACCCAGCACAAGCGCTGGGGCCTGCTGAAAACCGACCCCGACTACCTGGCGGTAGCCAAGCAGATCAACCAGATCGCCGTCTACAAGGACGCCGCCGCCATGGCCAAGGTACCGGTGCCGGCCAGTGACATGCGCAGCAGCAAGCTGATCGACGGCGTGGTGTGGGACGGCAAGAACCCGGCGGCCTACGCCGCCAGCTTCAAGATCAAGGCCTGAGGAGGTGTGACATGACTGTTGCCAAACCCGTTGCGGCCAACCTGGCATTGCCGCGCCGCCGCAAGCCGGTATCGCCGGTAGCCCGCCTGGCCGCTACCCCCGTGCTGGCGCCGCTGGTGCCCTTGCTGCGCGCCGTGGTACCGCCCTTGCTGGGCCTGCTGGCTTTTCTGTTGCTGTGGACGCTAGTGTCGCAACTGAGCAAGGGCAGCCTGCCCGGCCCGGTGAGCACCTGGGCCTCGGCACGCGAGCTGTTTGCCGACCCGTTCTACCAGAACGGCCCCAACGACCAGGGCATAGGCTGGAACATCCTGATGTCGCTGGGCCGTGTCGGCGCCGGTTTCGGCATGGCGGCGCTGGTGGGCATTCCGCTGGGCTTCATGATCGGCCGCTTCGATTTTCTGGCGCGCATGACGGCGCCGGTGATCAGCCTGCTGCGCCCGGTCAGCCCGCTGGCCTGGCTGCCGATCGGCCTGCTGGTGTTCAAGGCCGCCAGCCCGGCGTCGATCTGGGTGATCTTCATCTCCAGCATCTGGCCGATGATCCTCAATACTGCCGCCGGCGTGCGCGCCGTACCGCAGGACTACCTGAACGTGGCGCGCGTGCTGCGGCTGTCGGAATGGAAGGTGTTCAGCGTCATCCTGCTGCCGGCCACGCTACCGCACATGCTTACCGGCGTGCGGCTGGCGGTGGGCACGGCCTGGCTGGTGATCGTGGCCGCCGAGATGCTCACCGGCGGCGTGGGGCTGGGCTTCTGGGTGTGGGACGAATGGAACAACCTGAACGTGGAGCACATCCTGATCGCCATCTTCGTGGTGGGGCTTGTGGGCTTGTTGCTGGAACAGGCGCTGGTATGGCTGGCACGCAAAGCCAGTTTCGGGCAGGAGAACTGACATGGACCGCTTTGTCGAGCTGGAAAACATCCATAAGCACTTTGATACCAAAAAAGGCCGCTTCGTCGCGCTGCAGGACGTCAACCTCACCATCCGCCAGGGCGAGTTCGTGTCGCTGATCGGCCACTCCGGCTGCGGCAAGTCCACGGTGCTCAACATCATCGCCGGCTTGCTGGACCCGAGCGACGGCATTGCGCTGTGCAACGGCCGCGAAATCGACGGCCCCGGCCCCGAGCGTGCGGTGGTGTTCCAGAACCACAGCCTGCTGCCGTGGCTCACTTGCTACGGCAACATCCTGCTGGCGGTGGAGCGCGTGTTCGGTGCCAAGGAAAGCAAGGCGCAGTTGGCCGCACGCACCGATGAGGCGCTGGCGCTGGTGGGTCTGCAGCACGCCCGCGACAAGCACCCGCACGAGATCTCCGGCGGCATGAAGCAGCGGGTGGGCATTGCCCGGGCGCTGGCGATGGAACCCAAGGTACTACTGATGGACGAGCCGTTCGGCGCGCTGGACGCGCTGACCCGCGCCAACCTGCAGGACGAGATGGTGAAGATCGTCGACAAGACCGGCAGCACGGTGGTGATGGTGACGCACGACGTGGACGAGGCGGTGCTGCTGTCCGACCGCATCGTGATGATGACCAACGGCCCGGCCGCCACCGTGGGCGAGATCCTGCACGTAGACCTGCCACGCCCGCGCAACCGGCTGGCACTGGCCAGCGACCCGGCCTACCACGCCTGCCGCAGCGCGGTGTTGGACTTCCTGTACCAGAAGCACAAGCGGGAAGCGGCCTAGCCGGCAACTGTTTGTCCCGCCAAGCGCGTTGATACCGGGCCTTGCGCCCGGTTTTTTCATGGGCAGGTCTGGCTGCGCCGCCTCGGGGTAAGCAGGGCGGCATGCCGCAAACTGGTGCGGCGCTGCACCAGCGCTAGGCAGGGTTGGCCGCAAAAGCGGCTGAAATGCTACTGCCAGGCTGGCACGGCAGTTGCTGTAGCCATAATACGCAAAGGTCTCTTGCGCCAATGGCGGCGCAGGAGCGGGACAAGGAAGTCCGCTGCCGTGGGGGTGCCCACGGTAGCGGGCTTTTTTTTTTGGACTGTGCCACAGCAAAGCCGCGGTGGCGCAGCCGGCTGGAAAGGACGCAACAATGGACAAACCCAAACTGGTCATGGTGGGCAACGGCATGGCCGGCGTGCGCACGCTGGAAGAGCTGCTGCGGCTGGCGCCCGACGCCTACGACATCACAGTGTTCGGCGCCGAGCCGCACCCCAACTACAACCGCATCATGCTGTCGCCGGTGCTGACCGGCGAACAGACGCTGCCCGACATCGTGCTGAACGACCTGGACTGGTACGCCGGGCACGGCATCACGCTGCATCTGGGCCAGCCGGTGACGGCCATCGACCGCGCCCGCCGTGTGGTGCACGCCGCCGACGGCCACTGCGTGCCGTACGACCGGCTGCTGCTGGCTACCGGCTCCAGCCCGTTCATCCTGCCGCTGCCGGGCAAAGACCTGCCCGGTGTGGTGACCTTCCGCGATATTGCCGACGTGGAAACCATGATCGCCGCTGCGGCCAACCATCGCCACGCGGTGGTGATCGGCGGCGGCTTGCTAGGGCTGGAAGCCGCCAACGGCCTGCTGGCGCGCGGCATGCAGGTAACGGTAGTGCACCTGGGCGAATGGCTGCTGGAGCGGCAGCTGGACCGCACGGCGGCCAACTTGCTGCAACAAAGCCTGGAAGCCAAAGGCCTGCGCTTTCTGCTGCAAACGCAGACCGCCGCGCTGGTGGCCGGCGCCGACGGCCGCGTGGCCGAGGTGCAGTTCCGCGACGGCAGCAGCGTGCCGGCCGGGCTGGTGGTGATGGCGGTGGGCATCCGCCCCAACTACGCGCTAGCCGAGGCCAGCGGCCTGTACTGCGACCGTGGCGTGGTGGTGAACGACCACCTGCAAACTTTCGACCCGCGCATTTACGCCGTGGGTGAGTGCGTCAGCCACCGTGGCGTTAGCTACGGCCTGGTGGCGCCGCTGTTCGACATGGCCAAGGTGGCGGCCAACCATCTGGCGCGCTTCGGCATTGCCCGCTACGTGCCGGCGGCCACCAGCACCAAGCTGAAGGTCACCGGTATGGACGTGTTTTCGGCCGGCGATTTCATGGGCGGCGACGGCTGCGAGGACATCACGCTGTCCGACCCGGTGGGCGGCATCTACAAGCGGCTGGTGGTGAAGGACGACAAGCTGGTCGGCGCCTGCCTGTTCGGCGACACCGCCGACGGCGCCTGGTACTTCCGCCTGATCCGCGAGCAGCAGCCAGTACACGCCATCCGTGAACAACTGATGCTGGGCGAGGGCGCGGTGGGCGATACCGGTCACCAAGGCCAGAACCGCGCCGCCGGCCTGCCGGACGACGCCGAGGTGTGCGGCTGCAACGGCGTGTGCAAAGGCACCATCGTCAAGGCCATCCAGGAAAAAGGCCTGTTTACCGTGGACGATGTGAAGAAGCACACCAAGGCGGCCAGCTCCTGCGGCTCGTGTAGCGGGCTGGTGGAGCAGATCCTGATCAGCTGCGTCGGCGGCGCCGCCGACGTGAAGCCCAAGTCGGAAAAGCCGGTCTGTGGCTGCAGCGACATCACCCACGGCCAGCTGCGCCAGGCCATCCGCGAACAGCACCTGACCAGCCTGGCCGACACCTTCCGCGTACTGGGCTGGCGCAGCCCGGACGGCTGTGCCAGCTGCCGCCCGGCGGTGAACTACTACCTGATCTCCAGCTGGCCCGGCGAGGCGCGCGACGACCCGCAGGCGCGCTTCATCAACGAGCGCGTGCACGCCAACATCCAGAAGGACGGCACCTACTCGGTGGTGCCGCGCATGTGGGGCGGCGTCACCAACCCGGCCGAGCTGCGGCGCATTGCCGACGTGGCCGACAAGTACGCCATTCCGCTGGTGAAGGTGACCGGCGGCCAACGCATCGACCTGCTGGGCGTGAAGAAGGAAGACCTGCCGGCGGTGTGGCGCGAGCTGGACATGCCGTCCGGCCACGCCTACGGCAAGAGCCTGCGCACGGTGAAAACCTGCGTCGGCAGCGAGTTTTGCCGCTTTGGCACCCAGGATTCCACCCGGATGGGCATCGATCTGGAAAAAGACCTGTTCGGCATGTGGAGCCCGGCCAAGGTGAAGCTGGCGGTGTCCGGCTGCCCGCGCAACTGCGCCGAATCGGGCATCAAGGACGTGGGCATCATCGGCGTGGACTCCGGCTGGGAGCTGTACATCGGCGGCAACGGCGGCATCAAGACCGAGGTGGCCGAGTTCTTCTGCAAGGTGAAAACGCACGACGAGGTGATGCAGTACAGCGGCGCCTTCCTGCAGCTGTACCGCGAGGACGCGTTCTATCTGGAGCGCACCGTGCACTTTTTGCAGCGGGTGGGCATGGACTACATCAAGCAACGCGTGCTGGACGATGCGGCCAACCGCAGCGAGCTGTACGCGCGGCTGAAGTTTGCGCTGTCGTTCGAGCAGGACCCGTGGGCCGAACGCTACCAGGGCGGCGTGGCGCAGCACGAGTTTGCGCCGCTGACAGTGTGACAGTCTGATGTCGCCACGGAAGCACACTGACAGCACGGAAAGAAAGCAACACGTAAAGCAGCTGCATGCTGTGTATGGAGCGTTCATGTCGATTACATCGTGGAGCTTTCCGTGTCGTTCCGTGTGTTTCCGTGGCCAAAAAAGGAAACCAAACATGAACAACTGGAAAGCCGTCTGCCGCCTGGCAGACATCCCGCCGCAGGGCGCGCGGGTATTGCAACGGGCAGGGCAGGTCGACATCGCCGTGTTCCGCACTGTGGACGATCAGGCCTTTGCGCTCTTGGACCGCTGCCCGCACAAGGGCGGGCCGCTGTCGCAGGGCATCGTGTCCGGCCATCGCGTGGCCTGCCCGCTGCACAACTGGCACATCGATCTGGCCACTGGCCAGGCCTGCGCGCCGGACGAAGGCTGTAGCGGCCACATCCCGCTGAAGCTGGAAGACGGCACCGTCTACCTGGCGCTGGACTGAGCACGGCAAGGTTGGCCGCAAGGAGCGAGCATGAATGACACAAGCGCATCGGATGGCGACATCGCCACTGTCTGCTGTTACTGTGGTACCGGTTGCGGCGTACGGGTAAGCCCGCAGCCGGATGGCAGTCTCCGGGTGGAGGGCGATGAGCAGCACCCGGCCAACTTTGGCCGCCTGTGCAGCAAGGGGCGCACGCTGGGGCAGAGCGTGGGCGTGGCCGGCAGCCGCCTGCTGCAGCCGCAGCTGCGCACCGGCAAGGACGAAGCGTGCCAGCCGGTGAGCTGGGACAGCGCGCTGGACGCGGTCAGCAGCAAGCTGGCTGCCACCATTGCCGAGCATGGCCCGGACGCGGTGGGCTTTTACCTGTCCGGCCAGCTGCTGACCGAAGACTACTATGTGTTCAACAAGCTGGCGCGGGCGCTGGTGGGCACGAATAACGTCGATACCAACTCGCGCTTGTGCATGTCCAGCGCGGTCAGCGGTTACAAGCGCACGCTGGGCGCCGACGCACCGCCGGCCTGCTACGAAGACTTCGATCACGCTGGCTGCGTGTTCATCGCCGGCGCCAATATGGCGGTGGCGCACCCGGTGCTGTTCCGCCGGCTGGAAGCAGCGCGTGCGGCCAACCCGGGCATGAAAATCATCGTGGCCGACCCGCGCCGTACCGACACCGCCAGCCTGGCCGACCTGCACCTGCCGGTGCTGCCGGGCACCGACGTGGCGCTGTTCCACGCCATGCTCAACGTGATGATCTGGGAAGACCTGATAGACCGCGACTACATCGCGCAGCACACCGCTGGCTTTGCCGCGCTGCGGGCGCGCTTGCGCGAGTACACGCCGCGCGCCGCCAGCCAGCTGTGCGGCGTGCACGAAGACGACATCGTCACCGCTGCACGCTGGTTTGCTGGCAGCCCGGCCACGCTGTCGTGCTACACCATGGGGCTGAACCAGTACAGCAATGGCAGCGACAAGAACGCCGCGCTGATCCACCTGCACCTTGCCAGCGGCCACATCGGCCGCCCCGGCGCCGGGCCGTTTTCGCTGACCGGCCAGCCCAATGCCATGGGCGGGCGCGAGGTAGGCGCGCTGGCCACGCTGCTGCCCGGCCACCGCGACCCGGCTGACGCTGGCGACCGCGCCGAGCTGGCCGCGCTGTGGGGCGTGCCGGCGCTGCCGGCCAACCCCGGCCTGCCGGCGGTAGCGCTGTTCGAAGCCGCCGCGGCCGGGCGTATCAAGGTGTTGTGGATCGCTTGCACCGACCCGGCGTTTTCGCTGCCGGACCAGGCGCTGGTGCGTGCCGCCTTGCAAAAGGTGGACTGCGTCATCGTGCAGGAGGCCTTTGCCAGCAGCCACACGCTGCCGTTTGCCGACATCGTGCTGCCGGCCGCCACCTGGCCGGAAAAAGACGGCACCGTCACCAATAGCGAGCGCCGCATCAGCCGCGTGCGCGCCGCGCTGCCGCCAGCCGGGCAGGCGCGCGAGGACTGGCGCATCGTGGCCGGTGTGGCGCAGCGCCTGGCCGCCAGCATTGCCCCGCAGCGGGCGAGCTTGTTTGCGTTCGCCGATGCCGCTGCCGTGTTTGCCGAGCACGCCGCTACCACCGCCGGGCGCGACCTCGACTACAGCCGGCTGAACTACGCATTGCTTGACCGCCTGGGGCCGCAGCAATGGCCGTTTGATGGCCACGCTGGCCGCAGCCGGCTGTACGGCGATGGCGTCTACCCCACGCCCGACGGCCGCGCCCGCTTTGCCGACATCGGCTGGCAGCCGCCGGCCGACAAGGTGTCGGCGCACTTTCCGTTGCGGCTGACTACCGGCCGCCTGCGCGACCACTGGCACAGCATGAGCCGTACCGCGCTGGTGCCGGGCCTGACCCGTCACCAAACCTTGCCGCAGCTGGCGATGCACCCGCGCGACATGGCCCGCCACGGTGTGCAGGCTGGCATGCTGGCCACGCTGCGCAACAAGCGCGGTAGCGCGGTGCTGCCGGTAGTAGCCGACGAGGGCTTGCTCCCCGGCGTGGTGTTCGTGCCCATGCACTGGGGTGGCGCCACGCTGGGCGGCCTCGGCATCAATGCGCTGACCAGCCGCGCGGTGGACCCGCATTCGCAGCAGCCGGAGCTGAAGTTGGCCGCCGTCAGTGTGGCCCCGGCACGGCTGCCGTGGCGAGCATCGCTGCAAGTACTGGGCGATGTGGCCAACTTGCGGTCGCGGCTGGACATGCTGCGCGCGGCGTTCCCTTACGCGGTAGCGGTGGCCATCAGCCTGGACGGCAAGCCCGGCCTGCAGCTGGAGCTGGCTGCTGCCGAGCCACCCGCACCGGCGGTTTTGCAGCAGCTGGCCAGCGTATTGCAGCCAGCCGGTGCGCTGTTGGCCGCGTTCGACGACCCGGCGCGTGGCGTGCTGCGCCGCGTATGGCTGGACGGGCGTACGCCGCAGGGCTATCTGCTGGCCGGCGACACCGCCGCCGCCTCGGCCTTGGGTGCGTGGCTGGACGGTGGCGCAGCACCCGCCAGCCTGGCGGCGCTGCTGCAGGGCAGGGTAGGCGGGCCGGCGCTGGCAAGGGTGGTGTGCAGCTGCGAGGGCGTACGCGAAGACGCCATCGTGGCCGGCGCGGCGCGCGGGCTGGACCTTGCCGGCCTGCAGCGCGAGCTGCGCTGTGGCACCGGCTGCGGCAGCTGCGTACCGGAGCTCAAGCGCCTGTGCCAGCGCGCCACGGTATAAGTACCGAATGTAGCTATTTGGTTATAAGAAAACGGTCTGGCAGAACTTTTGGCTTGATGTATCGTGCAAAGCGGCCCGCGCCCCGGACCGATGCAGAAAGGAAAGCAGCATGAGTGGCAAAGTATGGTTGATCGGTGCCGGCCCCGGCGATGCGGAGTTGCTGACGCTCAAAGCGTTGCGCGTGCTGCAGGCCTGTGACGTATGGCTGGTGGACGACCTGGTGGGGCGCGACATTCTGGATTTTGCCCGCCCCGGCACCCGTATCGTGCCGGTGGGCAAGCGCGGGGGCTGCAAGTCCACGCCGCAGGCCTTCATTTTGCGGCTGATGGCGCGCTATGCCCGCCAGGGGCGGCAGGTGGCGCGGCTCAAAGGTGGCGACCCGTTCATTTTTGGCCGTGGCGGCGAAGAGTGGGCGTGGCTGGCCGAGCGCGGCGTGGCGGTAGAGGCGGTGAACGGTATTACCGCCGCGTTTGCGGCGGGCGCCGACCTGGGGCTACCGCTAACCCATCGTGGCGTCGCGCGTGGCGTGGCGCTGGTGACCGCCCACACCCAGGACGGTAGCCAGCCGGACTGGGCGGCGCTGGCGCACAGCCGGCTGACCGTGGTCTGTTATATGGGTATGGCCGGCTTGCCGCAGCTGGTGCCGCAGCTGCTGGCCGCCGGCTTTGCGGCCAACTTGCCGGTGGCGGTAGTGCACCGTGCCGGCTGCCGCGAGCAGCAGCACCTGGTGACCACGCTGGCGCATCTGCAAGCCGACGTGGCGGCCAGTGGTCTGGCCAGCCCTGCGGTGATCATTCTGGGTGAGGTGGTGGATCACGCCATGAAAATAGCCTTGCCGGCGGCAGAAGCCGGCAGTGCAGTAGCGTAAAAACTGCTGCTCAGGCTAATCGCCAGGGTTGGCGCCGGGTGGTGTAGCCCACTGCAGCGCCTGCGCCGCTGGCGGCTAGCATCAGCAGGTAAAGGGCACTGTCTTGCGTACCCGGCGCGTGGCCACCGAGCCACCACAGCGTGGCAAGCTGTAGCGGCCAGCCAGCCGCCACGCAGCGCCCCAGCGTTATGGGTGTCGCCCTTGCTTGGGGCGCGGCGGCAAGCCAGCCTAGCGGCACATAAGCCAGCAGCAGGGTGAGCAGCAGCGGTAGAGATAACCACCAATACAGCCCTGTTGGCGGTGCCAGCACGATAAGCCCCAGAGAGGGCATGGCGGCTAGCGTGGCGGTGCGTCCCAGCGCCGACGCAAGGGGTGCCAGCAACAGGCTGGCCAGCAGCAGGCGAGTGGAAGGCTTCATAGTGGTGACCCTGGCGCGTAATGGGCTTTCATTATAACCCCAATGGCATTTTTTCTTTATGCGCGGACACCGTGGTTACACGTGCATTGCAATAAAGTATTGGCGATATCGCCACGCCGGGGTGTTTGATTGCGCATTTTAGGCTTTGTGCTACCGTGGTCTGGCGCTGTGGCGCCAATGTGGTACTTTTATCGACGGATACCCCCGTGTACTGCGCCTTGCGCGGTGCCAGACGTTAGAGAGAGAAACCACAAGATCATGTTTGCACACGTTGAAGCCTATGCTGGCGACCCCATCCTCACCCTGGTGGAAACCTTCAACAAGGATAGCCGCAGCCCGAAAGTGAACCTGGGCATCGGCTTGTACTACGACGAGGAAGGCCGCATTCCGCTGCTGCCGTCGGTACAGCAAGCCGAAGCGCGCCGCGTGGCCGAAGCCGGCCCGCGCAGCTACCAGCCGATGGAAGGCGCGGCCAACTACCGCACCGCCGTACAGCAGCTGCTGTGGGGTGCCGAGCACGAAGCGGTACAGGCTGGCCGCATTGCCACCATCCAGACCATTGGCGGCTCCGGCGCGCTGAAAATCGGCGGCGACCTGCTCAAGCGCTACTTCCCGAATGTGGATGTATGGGTCAGCAACCCTACCTGGGATAACCACCGCGCCATGTTCGAAGGCGCCGGCTTCACCGTGCACGACTACCCGTACTACGACGCCGCCACCGGTGGCGTGAAGTTTGACGACATGATCGCCTGCTTCAGCCAGCTGCCGGCCAAAACCATCGTGCTGCTGCACCCGTGCTGCCATAACCCTACCGGCGTGGACCTGGACAAAGACCAGTGGCGCAAGGTGATCGAGGTGGTAAAAGCGCGTGACCTGCTGCCGTTCATGGACATTGCCTACCAGGGCTTTGGCGACAGCCTGGACGACGATGCGTTTGCCATCCGCGCCATGACCGAAGCCGGTGTGAGCTTTGTGGTGAGCAACTCGTTCTCCAAGAACCTGTCGTTCTACGGCGAGCGCTGTGGCGGCTTGTCGGTGGTGTGTGGCACGGCAGAAGAAGCCGGCCGCGTGCTGGGCCAGATGAAAGCCACCGTGCGTCGTAACTACTCCAGCCCGCCAACCCACGGCGGCCAGGTCACTGCCATCGTGATGAACGATGCTGCCCTGCGCGCCGAGTGGGAAGGTGAAGTCACCGAGATGCGCGTGCGCATCAAGGCCATGCGCCAGAAACTGTACGAGGTACTGAGCGCCAAGGTGCCGGGCCGCGATTTCAGCTACTTCATCAAGCAGCGCGGCATGTTCAGCTACACCGGCCTGAGCCCGGCGCAGGTAGACCGCCTGCGCGAGGAGTTCGCCGTGTACCTGGTGCGCTCCGGCCGCATGTGCGTAGCTGGCCTGAATAGCCGCAACGTGGAATACGTGGCCGACGCCATGGCCGAGGTGCTCAAAGGCTAAGCCTGGCCGCAGTTAGCCAAGAGTAAACCCCGCTGCTGTAGCGGGGTTTTTTGCGCCCTTGTTATAGTTGTTTGCTATGCGATAGCAAATATTCATTGCTTTCATTAAATCAATTCAATAGTCATGTTGGCCGCGGCCAACTATGCTGATCTCACCAAGTCAGACAGACACCCCAAGCAAGGAGAGACAGCATGAGCAACGAACAGAAATGCCCCTTCCACAGTGCTTCCGCTACCAAAGCCACTTTCGGCGCCCGCGCCAACCGTGACTGGTGGCCCAACCAGCTGAACCTGGGCATCCTGCACCAGCATGCCCCGGCGTCCAACCCGCTGGGCGACGATTTCGATTACGCCGAAGCCTTCCAGCAGCTGGACCTGGCCGCGGTGAAGAAGGACCTGTACGCGCTGATGACCACCTCGCAAGCCTGGTGGCCGGCCGACTGGGGCCACTACGGTGGCCTGTTCATCCGCATGGCCTGGCATAGCGCCGGTACCTACCGTACCGCCGACGGCCGCGGTGGTGGCGGCACCGGCAACCAGCGTTTTGCGCCGCTGAACAGCTGGCCCGATAACGGCAACCTGGACAAAGCCCGCCGCCTGCTGTGGCCGATCAAGCAAAAGTACGGCAACCAGCTGTCGTGGGCCGACTTGATGATTCTGGCAGGTAACTGCGCGCTGGAATCCATGGGCTTCAAGACCTTCGGTTTCGGCGGCGGCCGTGCCGACATCTGGCAGCCGGAAGAAGACATCTACTGGGGTGGCGAAAAAGAATGGCTGGCCACCAGCGACAAGGAAAACAGCCGTTACAGCGGCAAGCGCGAGCTGGATAACCCGCTGGCTGCCGTACAGATGGGCCTGATCTACGTGAACCCGGAAGGCCCGGACGGCAACCCCGACCCGGTAGCCAGCGGCCGCGACGTACGCGAAACCTTCGGCCGCATGGCGATGAACGACGAAGAAACCGTAGCACTGGTAGCCGGTGGCCACACCTTCGGTAAAGCGCACGGCGCTGGCGACCCAAGCCTGGTGGGCCCGGAGCCGGAAGCCGCCCCGCTGGAAGCCATGGGTCTGGGCTGGATCAACCAGTTCGGCAGCGGCAAGGGTGTGCATACCACCACCAGCGGCATCGAAGGTGCGTGGAAACCTAATCCCACCACCTGGGACAACGGCTACTTCGACATGCTGTTCGGCTACGAATGGGCGCTGACCAAGAGCCCGGCCGGTGCCCACCAGTGGGTAGCCCAGAACGTGAAGCCGGAGCACATGATTCCGGATGCGCACGACCCGAGCAAAAAGCACGCGCCGATGATGACCACGGCCGATTTGAGCCTGCGCTTCGACCCGGTCTACGAGCCGATTGCCCGCCGCTTCCATCAGGACCCGCAAGCGTTTGCCGATGCCTTCGCCCGTGCCTGGTTCAAGCTGACGCACCGTGATATGGGCCCTAAAGCGCTGTACCTGGGGCCGGAGGTGCCGGCTGAAGACCTGATCTGGCAAGACCCGATCCCGGCGGTGGATCACGTGCTGGTAGATGACGCCGACGTGGCCGCGCTGAAGGCCGAGGTGCTGGCCAGTGGCCTGAGCGTAGCCGAGCTGGTGTCCACCGCCTGGGCGTCGGCGTCCACCTTCCGCGGCTCCGACAAGCGTGGTGGTGCCAACGGTGCCCGTATCCGCCTGGCGCCGCAGAAGGACTGGGAAGTAAACCAGCCGGCGCAGCTGGCCCGCGTGTTGGCCGTGCTGGAAGGCATCCAGCAACGCTTTAACGCTGCACAGCAGGGTGGCAAGAAAGTATCGTTGGCTGACCTGATCGTGCTGGCTGGTGGCGCTGCGGTAGAGCAGGCTGCAGCGGCAGCCGGCCACGCGGTAACGGTACCGTTTGCACCAGGCCGCATGGACGCCCTGGCCGAGCAGACCGACGTGGAATCGTTCGCTGTGCTGGAGCCGCAGGCCGATGGCTTCCGCAACTATCAGAAACAGGCGTTCCGTGTGCCGGCCGAGCAGTTGCTGGTGGACAAGGCCCAGCTGTTGAAGCTGAGCGCGCCGGAAATGACGGTACTGGTGGGCGGCCTGCGGGTACTGGGCGCCAACGCCGGCGGCGTGCAGGACGGTGTGTTCACGCAGCGCCCTGGCGTATTGAGCAACGACTTCTTCGCCAACGTGCTGGATATCGGCACCGTGTGGGCGCCAACGTCGGAAGAGGCCAGCCGCTTTGAAGGCCGCGACCGTGATACGGGCGCCGTGAAATGGACTGCCAGCCGCGTCGATCTGGTGTTCGGCTCCAACTCGCAGCTGCGGGCGTTGGCCGAGGTGTACGCCCAGCAGGATGGCGAGGCTCGCTTCGTGCGCGACTTTGTCCGCGCCTGGAACAAGGTGATGACGCTGGACCGTTTCGACCTGAAGTAAGCGCTGTATCGCTGCCGCCTGTGTCACGCAGGTGGCAGCATCGCCAACAGCAAGGCCCCGCCAATGGCGGGGCCTTGTGCTTTGCGTTGCGGCCAACCTTGCCCGTGAAGCCAAGGTTGGCCGCAGCGGGGGTTATTGAACCACCGACTTCACTTTCCAGTCGTTGCCTTCCACTTGCGAGATGGTCACCGGCGCGTTTTTCAGGTTGCCGGCGGCGTCAAAGCTGAAGTCGGCAGTCACGCCTTTGTAAGCGGTCTTGGCGATCAGCGGCAGGAACTTGGCCGGCTCGGTGCTGTTGGCGCGTTTCATCGCGTCGGCCACGATCATCACGCCGTCGTAAAACTGCGGCCCCAGCAGCACCACGTCCTGCTTGAAGCGTGCCTTGTAGCGGCTTTCAAAATCCTTGCCCGCCGGGCGGCTGCCTAGTTCGCCACCGGCTACCGCCGAGTAGTGGCCCACGGCATCCGCGCCGGCCAGCTGGATGAAGGTGGGCGTGTTCAGCATGTCGCCGCCCATCAGCCGCGCGTTAATGCCCAGACGCTTCATCTGGCGCGCCATCGGCGCGGCCTGGGCGTCGGCGCCACCGTAGAACACCACGTCCGGGTTCTGCGCTTTCAGCGCGGTGAGGATGGCGGTGAAGTCGGTGGCCTTGTCGTTGGTGTATTCACGCTTGAACGGCTTTTTGCCCATGCCGGCCAACGCTTTTACAAACTCGTCGGCAATGCCCTGGCCGTAGGCGGTGCGGTCGTCGATGACGGCAATGCGCTGCGCTTTGAGTTGCATCACCGCGTAGCGCCCCAGCGAGCCGCCAATCTGGCTGTCGCTGCCTACCAGGCGGAAGGTGGTCTTGTAGCCGCTGGTGGTGTAGGCCGGGTTGGTGGACACCGACAGCTGCGGGATGCCGGCGTCCGAGTAAATGCGCGACGCGGGGATGGATACGCCGGAGTTGAAGTGGCCGATCACCGCCTTCACGCCGGCGTCTACCAGCCGCTGCGCCACCTGGGTGCCTACGCGCGGGTCGGCCTGGTCGTCTTCCGATACCAGCTCGAACTTCACCTTCTGGCCGGCCACGGTGATGGGCTTGGCGTTCAGGTCGTCTATGGCCATGCGGGTGGCGTTTTCGTTGTCTTTGCCGTAATGCGCTTGCGGGCCGGACATCGGCGAGGCAAAGCCGATTTTCACCACGGTGTCGGCAAATGCCGGAGACGACATGGCCAGAATTGCGCCGGCTACCCATACCGCCAGTTGTTGCTGCTTCATGTGTTCACTCCATTTCTCGTTGCAAGGTCCAGGTTGGCCGCAGCGCGGCCGATTTGCCCGGCGGCTGCCGGGCGGGTGTTGCCGGTAAGACGGCGGTGGCATTGCACGTGGCGTGCCTGCTGGCCGGCTTGCCGGTTTCTTATAAATTTCTTTTGTTTAACAATGGCTTGCAGCTTTTTGCTGGCGTGGGTGAGATGATGGCCCTGCACCAATTGCATACAAACGATTGTCAATGATCGACCAATGCGGTGCGCGTGCTCAGAAACGGTTCAGCCGGTACGGCGCCATGTCGATGCCACAAGCTTGGCCGCCAATCTGCGCCGCCAGCAGGGCGCCTGTCGTCGCCGCCAGCGTCAGGCCCAGGTGGCCGTGGCCGGTGGCAAAGTACAGCCCGGCCACGTCTGGTGCCGGGCCGATCACCGGCACGGTGTCGGGCACCGATGGCCGGTTGCCCATCCAGACGCTCATGCCCTCGGTGCTGAAATCGCCCACGATGCGCCGCGCCTTGTCCTGCAGGATGTGGGCGCGGCGCCAGTCCGGCGCGGCGTCGCGATGCGCCAGCTCCACCGTGCCGGCCAGGCGCAGGCCACCGTTGGCCATCGGCAGAATCACAAAGCTCTCGCTGGCGCACTGGATAAAGTGCTGCAGCGCCACGCCGGCCTGGGGCAGCGTGACGTGGTAGCCGCGCTCGCTTTCCAGTGGCAGCCGATAGCGGCCCTGGCGGGCGAAGCGGTCGCTCCACACGCCGCAGGCAATCACCACCGCATCGCCGTGCAGCGTGCCGTGGTTGGCGGTGTCTACGCCCTGGCATTGCCCGCCGCTGCGGCGTACCTGCAGCACCTCGTCTTGCATAAAGCGGCCGCCGTCGCGCACAAAGGCATCGAACAAGCCACGGCTGAAGGTGTACGGGTCGTCCACGTGCGACCACGCCGGCACGTGTACCGCGTATTGCCATTCCTCTGCGATGCCGGGCGACGCGGCCAACAGCGCGGCGCGATCCAGTGCTTGCCACTGCACGCCGTGCGCGGCCTTGGCTTGCCAGGCGGGCAGGGCGGCGCGGAACTCGGCCTCGCTGCGGTATAGCGTCAGGTTGCCGTGGCGGCGCCACAGGTGTTGCAGGCCGGCGTGTTCGATTAGCGGGGCGTAGTCGTCGTTGACGCGGTTCAGCAGCGCCGCCAGCGCGCGGGTGAGTTCGACTACCCGGCGCGGCCGGCTGGCGGCGACAAAGCGCGCCAGCCACGGCGCCAGCGTGGGCAGATAGCGCCAGCGCACCGCCAGCGGCCCTAGCGGGTCCAGCATCCAGCCGGGTACCTTGCGCAGCACGCCAGGCTCGGCCAGCGGGATGACGTCGCTCACCGCCAGCGCGCCGGCGTTGCCGTAGCTGGTTTCGCGCGCCGGTTCGCCACGGTCCAGCAGCGTGACGCGGTGGCCGGCACGTTGCAGCTGCAGTGCGGTGGCGATGCCGACAATGCCGGCGCCGGCCACGATGATGTGTTGAGCGGGCTTGCTCATGTTCAGCCCACCACAAAGCCGTGTACGTACGGGTCGGCGTCGTCCAGCAGGATACGGTTGTAGCCGGTGGTCATCGCCCAGCCGGCAATACCGGGGATGATGGCCGGCATGCCGGCTACTTCGGTAACAGCCTCGATGGTGCCGGTGAACTGGCTGCCGATCAGGCTTTCGTGCACCAGCACGTCGCCCGGCTGCATCAGGCCGCGGCCAAAGCGCTGCGCCAGCCGCGCCGAGGTACCGGTGCCGCACGGCGAGCGGTCCAGCGCGGCGGCGCCGTACAACACCGCGTTGGCCGCGTGCGAGCCGGCTTGCTTCGGGGCACCGGTCCACTGTACGTGGCGCACGCCGCGGATGGTGGCGTCCAGCGGGTGCACGATGTCGTAGTGGGTGTTGATGTAGTCGCGCAGCTCGTTACCCATCGCCACCAGCTGGCCGGGGGTGTAGTCGGCCATGTCGCGGTAGTTTTGCTGCGCTTCCACGATGGGGTAGAAGTTGCCACCGTAGGCGATATCCACTTTTAGCCGGCCCAGCGCGGCGATTTCTACCTCGACATCGCGCAGCAGCAGGAAGGACGGCACGTTGGTCAGCTTCACCGATTGCACCTTGCGGCCAAGCTGGGTGTATTCGGCCACCACCTTGCCAGCGGGGGTGTCCAGGTTCAGTACGCCTGGCGTGCGCGGTGTTACCAGCTGGTGTTCTATGGCCATGGTCACCACGCCGATGGTGCCGTGGCCGCACATGGGCAGACAGCCGCTGGTTTCGATGTACAGCACCGCCACGTCGCAGTCGTCGCGGGTGGGCGGGTGCAGGAAGGCGCCGGACATCTGGGCGTGGCCGCGTGGCTCGAACATCAGCCCGGTGCGCATCCAGTCAAAGCGGGCCAGAAAGTCCTGCCGCCGCTCGGCCTGGGTGTTGCCCGCCAGTGGCGGTGCGCCCTTGGTCACCAGCCGTACCGGGTTGCCACAGGTGTGGCCGTCTATGCATTCAAACTCCGTCACTGCCATTGCCATGCTCCTTTGCTTGCGGTGGCTTCACTGTATGCAGTGGCAGTTTTGAATACAATAATGGATGCAATATTTGTTGAAATGCCACAGCGTGTACGGCTGCTTCTTGTGATGGCTAATGTTTATAAAATTTATAAAAAACAACAATATATAGCGTTGTTGTAAAAAATCACTGCTGCATTGCGGTAAGTGGTGATCAAGAAATAAACACCATTTTGTATACAAAAATTCTTGTTTTTTGGATGCAAAATTCCCTAGCATGAAATGGACCCGCAGCCACTGCGCTGCACCCACACCCTGCAAGGAGCACCCTGATGGCACACCTCTGGACTGGCGTTTTCCCCGCCGTTACCACCAAATTCCACGCCGACGAAAGCCTGGACCTGGCCGCCACGGTCAGCCACATCCAGTGGCAGCTGGATTGCGGCGCCGACGGCATTATTGTTTGCGGCTCGCTGGGCGAAGCGTCCACCCTCACCGCCGATGAAAAAATCAGCATTCTGAAAGCGGCCAAGGAAGTGGCCGGCAACAAGCCGGTACTGCTGACCGTGGCCGAAGACAGCACCCGCGCCGCCGCCGCGCTGGCGCAGGCCGCGCACGCTGCCGGTGCCGACGGCATCATGCTGCTGCCGGCCATGCGCTACGTGTCCGACGAGCGCGAAACGCTGAACCACTACCAGCGCGTGGCCGACGCCAGCCCGCTGCCGATCATGATCTACAACAACCCGGTGGCTTACGGCGTCAATATCACGCCCGAGATGTACGCGCAGATGGCCGCCGAGCCGAAGTTCGTGGCGATCAAGGAATCCAGCGGCGACATCCGCACGCTGACCAATGTGATCAACGCGGTGGGAAGCCGCTTTGCCATCTTCAGCGGCGTGGACGACCTGGCGCTGGAAAGCCTGCTGATGGGCGCCGACGGCTGGGTGGCAGGCCTGGTGGTGGCGTTCCCGAAAGAAACGGTGGCTATCTACAAGCTGGCGCGCGCCGGCCGCGTGGAAGAGGCCCGCGCCATCTACCGCTGGTTCGCGCCGCTGCTGCACCTGGACGTGTCGATGAAACTGGTACAAAACCTGAAGCTGGCCGAGGCCATGGTGGGGGTGGGCAGCGAGCACGTGCGCGCGCCGCGTCTGCCGCTGGCCGGTGCCGAGCGCGAGCGGGTACAGGCCATTATTGCTGCCGGTATTGCCAGCCGCCCGGCGCTGCCAGCGCTGTAAGCACCTGCGGCCAACCTTGCCTGGCTGGGTTGGCCGCATGGCTTTGTGGCGGTGGGCAAGGCGCTGATTGCTGCGTCTGTCGCTAAGTAAAAGTGATTTTTGAAAGACAACTCTGTCTGCTTGCCAGGCCGGGTTTGTCACCCATCACGGGCGGCCATGCCGCCCCAGGGAGCCAAGCAATGTTCTGCAACCTGATAGACGGGCAGTGGCGCGGCAGCGGCCACGCCATCGTCAACCGAAACCCTTCCGACCTGCACGACGTGGTGGGCGAGTTTGCCGCGGCCAGCGCCGACGATATGCGCGACGCGGTAGCCGCGGCGCGGGCGGCGCTGCCGGGCTGGCGTGCCATCACGGTGCAGCAGCGCGCCGACATTCTGGACGCGGCCGGTAGCGAAATCCTGGCGCGCAAGCAGGAGCTGGGCACGCTGCTGGCGCGCGAAGAGGGCAAGACCCTGGCCGAGGCGGTGGGCGAGGTGGCCCGCGCTGGCCAGATCTTCAAGTTTTTTGCCGGCGAGGCGCTACGCGGCCACGGCGAGTGGCTGGATTCGGTGCGCCCCGGCGTGGAGGTGGCAATTAGCCGCGAGCCGGTGGGCGTGGTGGGGCTGATTACGCCATGGAACTTCCCCATCGCCATCCCTGCCTGGAAGGCCGCGCCGGCGCTGGCTTTCGGCAATACCGTGGTGCTGAAGCCGGCCGAGCTGGTGCCGGCCAGCAGCTGGGCGCTGGCGGATATTCTGCAGCGTGCCGGCCTGCCGGATGGTGTGTTCAACCTGGTGATGGGCAGCGGCCGCGTGCTGGGCCCGGCCATGCTGGAGGCCGGTATCGATGCGCTGAGCTTTACCGGCTCGCAAGCCACCGGCCAGGCGCTGGCCGCTGCCTGCGCCGCCAGCGGCATCAAACTGCAGCTGGAAATGGGCGGCAAGAACCCGCTGCTGGTGGCCGACGACGCCAGGCTGGAGCAGGCGGTGGAGTGCGCGATCAACGGCGCGTTTTATTCCACCGGCCAGCGCTGTACCGCCAGCAGCCGGCTGATCGTGTGCGCCGGTATTTACGATGCCTTCGTGGCGCGGCTGACCGAGCGTACCGCCGCCTTGCGGGTGGGGCACGCGCTGGCACCGGACACCCAGATCGGCCCCGTAGCCAGCGAGGCGCAGCTGGCGGCCAACCTGCGCTATGTGGCGCAGGGGCAGGCTGAAGGCGCTACCTTGCTGTGCGGCGGCGACGCTTTGCAGCTGGCCACGCCCGGCTACTACCAGCAGCCGGCGCTATTTGCCGACTGCACGGCGCAGATGGCCATCAGCCGCGAAGAAATTTTCGGCCCGGTGGCGGCGGTATTGCGCGCCGACAGCTACGAGCACGCACTGGCGTTGGCCAACGACACGCCGTATGGCCTGGCCGCCGGCATCTGCACCCAATCGCTGGCGCTGGCCACTCATTTTCGTCGCCACGCCGAGGCCGGCATGGTGATGGTGAACCTGCCCACTGCCGGCGTGGACTACCACGTGCCGTTTGGCGGCCGCAAAGGCTCCAGCCTGGGCCCGCGCGAGCAGGGCCGCCACGCGGTGGAGTTCTACACCACCGTGAAAACCGCTTATCTCGGCCTGTAGGCACGCTTTGCCCCTGTGAAGCGTGCCTGGCCGGTGGTGCTGCCCCCGCGGCACTGCCGGCAACAGGGCTTGCTCTGCCTTGTGCAGCCTGGCGCCCCCGCACGGGGGCGTTTTTTTTGCCGCTGTGTTAGGGTTGGCCATCTTTAACGGGTGATGCTTCATGAGTACACAGCAGGAAACAGGTAGCCAGAGCCTGGTGCAGGTGGCCACCGAGGCGATCCGCCAGCGCATTCTGGCGGGAGAGTGGGCCGATGGCGGCCAGCTGCGGCAAGAGGCGCTATCGCGCCAGCTGGGCATGAGCCGGGTGCCGATCCGCGAGGCACTGCGCCAGCTGGAGGCCGAAGGGCTGGTAACGATCAACGAAAACCGCGGCGCGGTGGTAGCGCAGCTATCGTTGCCCGAAATCGTGGAGCTGCTGCGCGTGCGCGTGCTGCTGGAATGCGACGTGCTGCTGGAGGCGATACCGCGCCAGACCAGCGCCGACATTGCCGAAGCCGAGGCGCTGCTGGGGCAGTTTGAAGTAGCGCTGCGCAATAAGGACATCGGTGCCTGGGGCATCCTCAATGCCCAGTTTCACCTGGCGCTGTACCGCGCCGCCGGCCGCAGCCAGACGCAGGCCATCATCGAGCAGTTGCATAACCGCACCGACCGCTACACCCGCATGCAGATCCTGCTGACCGGTTTTAGCGACCGCGCCCACCACGAACACAGCCAGCTGCTGGCGCTGTGCAAGCAGAAAGACGCCATTAGCGCAGCGGCCTTCCTGCGCCAGCACATCCTGCATGCGGAAGAGGCGCTGGAGGCGTGGTACCGCGCCCACGAGGTGGTGCCCAAGCCGCGCCGGGGCCGCAAGCCTGCTGCGGGCTAGCGCGGCGTTATCTTGTACAAACTGTTCTGGTGCAGCGCATCATCTGCTGGTTTCTTTTATTGAAACCGGAGCGATACGTCTCTAGTATCAAATAACGATATGCCATAAGGTGGTGCCGGGAATCATGCCTGTTTATGAAGCGTTGAATGCACTGAGTACCCCGGTATGGATTGTGTCACCCCAAACCGGCGAGGCGCTTTTTGCCAATCAGGCTGCCACTGTCCTGGCAAAGGGGCGCAGCGTCAGCGAGCTGCGCCTGGGTAGCCTGTCGGCGCGGCCGCAAGTCAGGCTGGCGGACTACACCCCGCCCATGCTGGCACGCGAGCAGGTGGTGGAAATCTGGACATTCCAGCGCCACGGCCAGGCGGTGTCTTTGCCGTGCCGGCTTACCCTGTTAAGCATGGGCGAACACGCCGGGGCCATTCTGGTGGAGGCGCTGGCGTCCGGCGATGCCATGCTGCACGGTTGGCCGCCGGAGGAGCCGTGCTTGTCCAGCCCACGGCAAGACAGCGAGGTGCGCGGTTTTTACGAAATACTGTTCCGTACCAACTCGGCCCCCATGTTGCTGATCGACCCGCAGGCCGATGGCCGTATCCTGGACGCCAACGAGGCGGCCACGCGGTTTTACGGCTACCCGCGTGATGTGTTTGCCGGTAAGCACACGTGGGAAATCAATGAGGCCGGGCGCAGCATATTGCCGGTGATGCAGGCCGTGGCCAGCCTGCCTGGCGGCCATAAGCCGCTGAATTTTGTGCACCGCCTGGCCGATGGCAGCCTGCGCAATGTGCAAACGTACGCCGGCCCGGTGGTGCTGGATGGCCGCCGGCTGATGCTGTGCGTGGTGCACGATATTACCGAGCAGGAGCAGCTCAAACGCGAGCTGGAGCAGGCGGCACTGCGCGACCCGCTAACCGGTTTATGGAACCGGCGGCACATGATGGCGCAGCTGGAGCAGGCGCTGGCAGGCAAGCGGGCGCACGATAATGCCTTTTGCCTGATCTTGCTGGATGTCGATCACTTCAAGCTGGTGAACGATAGTTATGGTCACCAGGCCGGCGACCGCTTGCTGGTGGCGCTGGCGCACACGCTGACCTCGCGTTTGCGCGAGAGCGATACCTTGTGCCGTTGGGGAGGCGAGGAATTCTTGCTGTTGCTGCCGTCCACCCGGCAGGACAGTGCACAGCAGTTGGCTGGCATCCTGCGCCAGACGGTAGCCGCCATGACGCACGATGATTTGCCAGGCATTACCATCAGCCAGGGCGTGGTACAGCACCAGCCAGGCGAAAGCCTGCACAGCCTGGTAAGCCGCGTGGATACCGCGCTGTACCAGGCCAAGAACGCGGGGCGCAATGTCGTGGTAACGGGTTAGCGATGGTGCCGCGGGCGGTTGAAAGCGAATTGACAGCTTGCCGCACTACACTTGAGCCTGCTTCTCGGATTTGTTGCCTCTTTGGATTGTTTGGCTGTTAGCCGCGCCCGCCCCTTCACCGGCGGGCTTTTTCTTGCCCGCTCGCGGCATTGTGCTGTTGTTAATGGCAAAACGCCCGGGCAGCAAGGCTGGCCGGGCGTGGTAGCACTATTGGCTGATTAGTGATTGCGGCCAACGATGGCGGCAGTAGCAATCAGCTCTTCCAGCAGGGCTAGCGAGCAGCTGCCAGTGAGGCGGAACGGGTCCAGCTGCGGTTTTTCCGAGTAGCGCAATAGCAAGCTGGGGTTGACCTTGGCCAGGTTCACCTGGCCCATGGTCCAGCCGGCAAAGCGGCGCTGGCTGATTTCTTCCAGCATCAGGATTTCCACGTCGTGGTGGCGCGGGTCTTTGGCGATGCTGTTGTACAGCGCGCTGACTTCGGCCCGGCTGCCTTCCAGAACCTGCATGAAAATATCGCCGCTGTAGCACAGGATGCCGGTAATGCCACGGGCCGGGTTATGGGCATGGGACTGGGCCAGGATGGTTTCCAGCAGTGCCGCAGTGTGCGGCTGGCTGCTGCGGCTGGCGTAGAGCAGGCGAACAAGCATGGTTTTCCTCAGGCTTTCTTGTTGGGCAGCAGGGACAGGAACTCGCGGCGCAGGTCCGGGTTAGTCAGGAACACGCCTCGCATCACACTATTGATCATCTTGGAATCCATGTCCTTGACGCCGCGCCAGTGCATGCAGAAATGGTCGGCTTCCATCACGATGGCCAGGCCGTCCGGATTCATTTTGTCCATCAGCAGGTTAGCCAGCTGGATCACGGCTTCTTCCTGGATTTGCGGGCGGCTCATGATCCACTCGGCCAGACGGGCGTACTTGGACAGGCCGATCAGGTTGCTGTGCTCGTTGGGCATCACGCCTATCCACACCCGGCCCATGATGGGGCAGAAGTGGTGCGAGCAGGCGCTGCGCACGGTGATGGGGCCGACGATCATCAGCTCGTTCAGGCGTTCGGCGTTGGGGAATTCGGTAACAGGCGGCTGGCTGACATAGCGGCCCTTGAACACTTCGTTCAGGTACATCTTGGCCACACGGCGCGCGGTGTCCTGCGTGTTGTGGTCGCTTTCGGTGTCGATCACCAGGCTGTCCAGCACGTCTTTCATGCGGGACTGCACTTCTTCCAGCAGCTCGTCCATTTCGCCGGGCTGGATGAACTCGGCAATATTGTCATTAGCGTGAAAACGGCGTTTTGCGCCGCGGATGCGCTCGCGGATACGTGCGGATACCGGTACGTAAGTCGGGGCGTTGTGCTGGGTGCTGTCTTGGCTCACGCGTTTATGCTCCTCATCGTGCGGGTAGCACGCTTGGGTTTCTATAGGGTAGGGCGCTTGGAAGATAGCTGTGCAGGCGGCGAAAGGCAACACCTTGCCTAGTAGGGGTTTGTCCGTTGCAGCCTGGTGGCTGCGTAAGGTGGCCGGGGCGCTACCGGCCAACAGCGCACCGGGAGGGCGCGCTTGCCTGGCCTGATAGGCGGGTTCAGGTGTTGTGGAATACGATATCGCATTCCAGATTGGACTTTTGCATGCCGCGCAGCGTGGCCAGGTTGATGATCAGCGGGCTGCGTACATTGGCGCGCAGCTGGGCTAGCACGGGGTTGGTCTCCTGGCTGTTGAGCTCACGGTACACAATCAGCAGCACCATGGCGTCTTCCGGGCGTGCCAGTGCCAGGGTGGCGATTTCCTCGTCGGATAGCAGTACCTCGTAACGAATACCCAAGCGGCTGGGGTCGGTTACGCTAAACAGCACGTCCGGGTTGTCCAGTGATTGCAGCCAGTACACGCGCGGGTTATTGCGGTCCGCATCGTGAAACAGCTTGAAGCGGGTGCAGTTCTCAAAGGCTGGCAGGCCATGTGCAAAAGTAATGATGGTGTTTTCGTCGACGTCTACTTCGCCCAGCAGGCTGGAATTGAACAGCATGGCGTGCTCCTTGTGTGGTCAGGCTTTCATTATGCACAAGGCGTGCATCCCGGCCACTGACATTTGTCAGCTTTGTGGTGGCTGCAGGGGCAGGTACAATGCCGCGCCATGAGCGACACCCTTTCCCTGTATCCGGCAATCGAGGCCGCACTGATGTGCGACTGCATCGTGGCCAAGCCCGCGCAGGCGCAAGCCTTGTACCGCCAATGGCTGGCGGCTGGTTATGTGCGTGCCGGTGGCCCGCTCTACCCGGTGCCGGCACCGGGCCGGCCGGCGCGCCCGCAGCTGGTGGCGGCTACCGATGTGCCACGGCGGGGGCTGGGTAGTGTCGAGGGGCGTGCGGCACTGTTGCACGCTATCGCGCATATCGAATTCAACGCCATCAACCTGGCGCTGGATGCCGCCTGGCGCTTCCGCGCTATGCCGGACGCCTTTGTGGAAGACTGGCTGCGCGTGGCGGCAGAAGAGGCGCAGCATTTTTTGCTGTTGCAGCACAGGTTGGCCGCACTGGGTTACGCCTATGGCGATTTCCCCGCGCACAACACCTTGTGGGACATGGCGGTACAAACCGACCACGACGTGCTGACGCGCATGGCGCTGGTGCCGCGGGTGATGGAGGCGCGCGGTCTGGATGCCGTACCGCCGATACAGCGCCGGCTGGCCATCATCGGCGACCACGATAGTGCGGCGGTACTGGCCACCATCCTGCAAGAAGAAGTCGGCCACGTGCGCATCGGCAATTACTGGTTTACTACGCTGTGCGATGCGCGCGGGCTGGAACCCCTGGCCACCTTTCGCAGTCTGCTGGGCCAGTACCATGTGGCACTGCTGCGCGGCGAGATGAACCGCAGCGCCCGGCTAGAGGCCGGTTTTACCGAATTTGAACTGAGCATGCTGGAAGACTTTAGCGTTACCCGGCAGCGTACTGGTACACGGAGCAAGCATGAACAAGCTGTTTGATACCCTGCGGCACAACCGCCGCCTGGCCATGGTGGTGACGCTGGCGGGCACCCTGTTGTTTACCCTGGCGTCTGCCGCGCGCGCAGCTGCCGGTGGCAGCGGCTGGGAGGCCGCACTGGCAGCATTATTGATGCTGATTGGCGTGGCGGGCCAGTTCATGGGCATATTGGCGCTGATGAAAAAACCCCGTCGCTAAAAGGGTGTTGAAAAACAGGGCTTTATGTCGCGATTGTGATCGTTTGCCACCTTGACGCTAGGTAGGGGCACGCGCATAATCGCGCCGCACAAAACCCTTATGACCAAACAAGGCTCCTACCCGGAGCCTTTTGCTTTGTCTTGTATCCGGAGACACCCATGGATTTTCAGGCATTTTTGCGCGAGCTGGAAAGCCACGCGCTGCCTGCCGCCGAGTTTAACCACCGCGCGCACCTGCAGGCCGCGTGGGCCTACCGCAGCCGCTATCCGGCGCGGGAAGCCGCCGCCCGCTGCGCGCATACGCTGTCGCGCTACGCCATGGCCCACGGCGCGGCAGAAAAGTATCACCACACACTGACCATGGCGCTGTTGGCCATCATGTACAGCCGCCTGGACGCTACGCCAGCGCAACAGGCCAGCTGGGACGACTTTGTGACGGCCAACCCCGATTTGTTCAGCGGTACCCAAGCGTTGATAGCCCAGCATTATTCCGAACAAAAACTGCAGGAACATGACGCCCGCCGCGGTTTTGTCGCACCCGACCGTGCGCCGCTGCCTATGTCCTGCCTGCTGCACTGAGACAAGAGACGATCAATGAAAGCACCCGAACTGCTCCTGCCCGCCGGTACGCTGGACAAAATGCGCGCCGCCTACGACTTTGGCGCCGATGCCGTGTACGCCGGCCAGCCGCGTTACAGCCTGCGCGCCCGCAACAACGACTTCAAGCTCGAAGAGCTGCGCATCGGCATCGAAGAAGCCCACGCCCGTGGCAAGAAGCTGTTTGTGGCCAGCAACATCCTGCCGCACAACAGCAAGATCAAGACCTATATGGCCGACATGGAGCCGGTGATCGAGATGAAGCCGGACGCGCTGATCATGGCCGACCCCGGCCTGATCATGATGGTGCGCGAACGTTGGCCGCATGTGCCTATCCACCTGTCGGTGCAGGCTAATACCACCAACTACATGGGCGTGAAGTTCTGGCAGAAGATGGGCGTGGAGCGCATTATCCTGTCGCGCGAGCTGAGCCTGGACGAAATCGCCGAAATCCGCCAGGAATGCCCGGACATGGAGCTGGAAGTGTTCGTGCACGGCGCGCTGTGCATTGCCTACTCCGGCCGCTGCCTGCTGTCCGGCTACTTCAACCACCGCGACCCGAACCAGGGCACCTGTACCAACGCCTGCCGCTGGGACTACAAAGTGCACGACACCCAGGGCGACGACGCCGGTGACGTGAAGCCGCAAAAGATCGACTTCGACTTTGGCAAGGCGCTGGAAGAAGCCAACCAGAGCTTCTCCTCCTGCGGTAGCCAGCAGCGCCACCCGCTGGCCGACAAGACCTACCTGATCGAAGAAGCCAACCGCCCCGGCGAGCTGATGCCCATCATCGAAGACGAGCACGGCACCTACATCATGAACTCCAAAGACCTGCGTGCCGTCGAGCAGGTGGAGAAACTGGTGAAAATCGGTGTGGACTCGCTGAAAATCGAAGGCCGCACCAAGAGCCTGTACTACGTGGCGCGTACCGCCCAGACCTACCGCCGCGCCATTGACGACGCGGTGGCCGGCCGCCCGTTCGACTACAGTCTGCTGGCCGAGCTGGAAGGCCTGGCCAACCGCGGTTACACCCCGGGCTTCCTGGAGCGCCACCAGACGCAAGAGCACCAGAACTACCTGTCTGGCCATTCCATCGCCAAGCAAAGCCAGTACGTGGGTGACGTGATGGAAGTGGACGCCGACGGCTGGGCGCTGATCGACGTGAAAAACCGCTTTGCCGTGGGCGACCGCGTGGAAATCATCCACCCTAGCGGCAACCGCACCGTCGAGCTCACCGAAATGACCCGCAACGGCGAGGCCACCAGCGTGGCACCAGGTAACGGCGTGAAGGTGAAGATCCCGGGCATGGCCGGTATGGAAAAAGCCCTGCTGGCACGCCTGCTGTAAGCCGCCGCTGCGTTTGTGGTATCGAAAGGCCGCCTTTTAAGGCGGCCTTTTGTCATAATGCATTTTTTTGCGCAGGAAGCAGGCATGAAGCATGGCATCGCCGCGGCACTGGCCGCCTTGACGTTGGTTGCGTGCGGTAGCGGCCAACCGCCAGCGGGAAGCCCGCCGCACCACACCGCCGACGGCTACCAGAACCTGTACCCCTTCCACCAGCCGGGGCTGGGCGACATCCTGCGCTGGCGCTGGGAAGAGTGGACCGGCCCCGAGGTGGTGCAGCGCCCCGAACGCATCCCGCGCGTACAGCCGGACCTGGCCTGGCTGGCGGCCAACCGCAGCACCGCCAGCTATACCTGGCTGGGCCACGCCAGCGGCCTGCTGCAGCTGGGCGGGAAGAACGTGCTGATCGACCCGATTTTTTCCGAGCGCGTGTCGCCGTTGCAGTGGCTGGGCCCGCGCCGCTATCTGCCGGTACCGGCCACGCTGGCGCAGCTGCCGCGTATCGACGTGGTGCTGATCTCGCATAACCATTTCGACCACCTGGACCGTGACAGCATCGACGCCTTGCTGGCGCAGCCCGGCGGCCAGCCGCAGTTCGTGGTGCCGCTGGGTATCGATGCCTGGCTGCGCGAGCGTGGCGCTACCCGCATCACCGCGCTGGACTGGTGGCAAAGCGCCGAGCTGGGCGGCCTGCAGTACACCGCTACACCGGCGCAGCACTGGAGCAAGCGCAGCTTGAGTGATACCAATGAAACGCTGTGGGCCGGCTGGGCAGTAAAAGGGCAGGGCAAGACGGTGTGGTACTCGGGCGATACCGGCTACCAGCAAGCATTGTTTACCGACATCGGCCGCCGCCTGGGCACGATAGACCTGGCGCTGTTGCCGGTGGGGGCCTACCTGCCGCGCTGGTTCATGGCGTCGCAACACGTGGACCCGCTGCAGTCTGTGCAGATGTTCCGCGACGTGAAGGCGCACCAGGCGGTGGGCATACACTGGGGCGTGTTCGCGCTGGCCAGTGAGGCAGTCGATGCACCGCTGGACGACCTGCCGGCGGCACGGCGCCAGCTGGGTGTAAGCGAGCAAGCGTTCCGCCTGCTACCGCTGGGCGGTACGCTGCGCTTGCCATAAAGTACGCGTGGCTTGCGGCAAAGGTTGGCCGCAGGGCGCTTTGGTCGTAAAATTGCTGCATTGCATTCGAGCCGGGCGCTTTGGCGCCCGGCCTTTGATTTTATAAAGGCCCACCATGACCATTCAGCAACTGATCAGCGACCGCGTTGCCGCTGCCCTGGCCGCCGCCGGCGCCCCCGGCGCCCCGGCCGTTGTGCAACCTGCCTCCAAACCGGAATTCGGCGACTACCAGGCCAACGGCGTGATGGGTGCCGCCAAGGCGCTGAAGACCAACCCGCGTGCGCTGGCCGAGCAGGTGATTGCCCTGCTGGACTTGCAAGGCATTGCCAGCAAGGTGGAAATCGCCGGCCCCGGCTTTATCAATATCCACCTCGACCCCGCTTTTATTGCCGGCCGTGTGGAAAAAGCACTGGGCGATGACAGCCTGGGCATTGCCAAGGCCGAAGCGCGCCGCGTGATGGTGGAGTACTCGTCGGTAAACCTGGCCAAAGAGATGCACATCGGCCACCTGCGTGGCGGCATCATTGGTGACGCGCTGGTACGCGTGAACAGCTTTATCGGTCACGATGTGATCCGCCAGAACCACGTGGGCGACTGGGGTACACAGTTCGGCATGCTGGTGGCTTATATGGTGGAAACCCAGAAAGCCGGCGACGCCGCTGTCGAGCTGAAAGACCTGGACACCTTCTACAAGCAGTCCAAAAAGCGTTTTGACGAAGACGAAGCCTTTGCCGACCTGGCACGCGACTATGTGGTGAAGCTGCAGTCCGGCGACGCCGAGGTGCTGGCGCTGTGGCAGCAGTTCGTCAAGCTGTCGCTAACCCACTGCAACGCCATCTACCAGAAGCTGGGCCTGCTGCTGGACGACGGTGACGTACGTGGGGAAAGCTTCTACAACGCCGATCTGCCAGTGTTGGTGAACGAACTGCGCGAAAAAGGCCTGCTCACCGAAGACCAGGGCGCGCAAGTGGTGTTTCTGGACGAGTTCAAGAACAAGGAAGGCGAGCCGGCAGCGTTTATCGTGCAAAAGCAGGGCGGCGGTTACCTGTACGCCACCACTGATCTGGGGGCTATCCGCTTCCGTATCGGTACGCTGAAACTGGACCGCGCGCTGTATGTGGTGGACTCGCGCCAGAGTCTGCACTTCCAGCAGCTGTTTACCACCGCGCGCAAGGCCGGGTGGCTGCCGGAAGGTGCCGACTTCGAGCACATCGGCCACGGCACCATCATGGGCCCGGACGGCAAGCCGCTGAAAACCCGCTCCGGCGAGAACATCAAGCTGGTCGAGCTGCTGGATGAGGCCATCGAGCGCGCCTACCAGCTGGTAAGCAGCAAGAACGCCGAGCTGCCGGAAGCCGAGCGCCGCAATATTGCCCAGGCAGTCGGCATTGGCGCGCTGAAGTACGCCGACCTCAGCAAGAGCCGCAACACCGATTACATCTTCGACTGGGACGCAATGCTGAGCTTCGAGGGCAACACCGCCCCGTACCTGCAGTACGCCTATACCCGCGTGCAGAGCGTGCTGCGCAAGGCCGACGACTTCAACCCTGCAGCCAACATCGTGATTGCCGAAGCGGCCGAGAAGCAGCTGGCCGTGGCGCTGACCCAGTTCGAGGACGTGGTGTTCACCGTGGCCGATGGCAGCCAGCCGCACCATTTGTGCAGCTACCTGTACAACGTAGCCACGCTGTTCTCGCGCTTCTACGAGGCTTGCCCGATCCTGAAGAGCGAAGGCGAAGTGCGCCAGAGCCGCCTGCAGTTGGCCGCAGCCACCGCCAAGACCCTGAAAACCGGCCTGGGTTTGCTGGGTATTGCCGTGCTGGAAACCATGTAAGCCTGCTGTGCGTTTATCGCATGCCAGAAACCCGCCATCAGGCGGGTTTTTTTATGGGCTGATGGTGGTTTGCGGTGGCGTGGCGCTGGTGTCGCTAGCGGGTGAGGCCAGCGCCGGGTCGTGGCTGTGCAGGTCTACCTGTTCGATGGGGGCTTCCATTGGCAGCCAGCGCAGGTGAATGGCCAGGTAGCTGCCGTCTTGCAGCATGCCTTCCAGTGCGTGCTGCCAGCGGCGTACGGTATCCGGTGCCGTGCCGCGGGAAAAGCTCAGGTACAGCGGCAGGCTGCTGAGGGTGGCAACCGGGGCGATAGCCTGGGCTTGCGTGCCGGTGAAGCGCAAGATCGGTACAACGGCGGTGTTGGCCTCTACCCATAGCCGCACGCGGTTACCCAGCAGCAGGCGCAGGCCCTGCTCGCTATCCCGTGTGCGATGGGGGCGAAAGCCGGCTTCCAGTGCGGCAGCCTCGGCAATGCTGTCTTGTGCGGCCACGGTGGCTTCACCAGCCAGCTGGGTGGCAGTTAGCCTGGCCAGCCCTGCGGCGTTGCGTGGCAGGCCATAGGCGGTAACGCTGGCCACCATGATGGGCCCGAGCTGGGTAAAGTCGCGACGGTTGTCATCGGTATCGCCCAGCGTGAACATCATGTGGTCGGGCTGGCTGCGCAGTAGCGCATTGGCTTGGTCCCACGTTTTGAGCTGCATGGGGGCAATATCGCCGGTGCGTTGCTGTAGCTGTTGCACGATATCTACCGCCATGCCGGCGGGCTGGTCCACGGCATTCAGGTAGACAAAGGGTGGCCATTCTTCGGCCAGTATGGTCAGCGGTGCCGCCTGGCTGAGCCGGGCTAGCAAAAGGGTAAACAACAGAGAGGTGGCGCGCAGTAACATGCAGGGCTATGACGTATGGCTGGTTGGCCGCCATCATAACACTGATTGTCCGACAATATCAGCGCTGTATGCCCAGGCGCTCGACCTGTAGCGGCACCGGGTCCTGCGGGAACCAGCGCTGGTGGATGGTGGCAAAGCTGCCATCCTGCTTGATGTCATTCAGCGCTTTTTCCCAGCGCAGTATGGTATCGCGCGGCACATTGGGTGAAAAAGCCAGGTACAGGCTCAGGCGATCCAGCGTGGCCACGCGCTCTACCGTGGCCAGGGGCAGGCCCTGTTCGCGTAGTACATTGCCCACCACCACATTGCCTTCCACCCACAGTTTTACACGGCCTGCTGCCAGCATGCGTGCCGAATGGGCGGGGTCGGTAGTGGGGAAAACATTGAAACCCCGGCTGTGCGCCGTACTTTCAAAAATGCTGCCACGGTAGGCGGCGGTGGGGAGCTTCTGCATGGCTGCCGGGCTGAGCTTGCGTATTTCTGCCGCGTACTGGCGCAGCGCAAACACATCGGTGCTGAATACCAGAATAGGCCCCAGCAGCGTCATCAGGCGTTCGCGTTCGGCGTTGCGGCCAACCGTAAACAGCAGCACGTCTTTTTCATTGAGCAGGCTGTTATAGGCGCGTGCCCAAGGCTGTATCTGGATGGGAGTGCTGTCTTTCAGGCGTTCCTGCAGCAGTTTGACGACATCTACGGCCATGCCGTCGGGCTGGCCTTTGTCGTTGGCGAAGCTGACAGGGGGCCAGTCCTCGGTCAGCAGGGTAAGTGCTTTGGCAGAGAAGCTGGCAGCCAGTAGTGCTACTAGCAGTATCAGGCGATATTTCATGGGTTATCCGCGTGCCAAGGCATTGAATTTAATATGGCACAGTTGCAAGTTGGCCGCACGATGCATTGCATCGGTGCGGCCAACTTGTTTGGGTGCAGCCTTGGCGGGCTGCGCCGTAGCAGCTTACAGCGGGCGGGTAGCCTGTTGCAGCCAGGCCAGCGCGTCCCCGCTGACCAGCGGGCTGACACGGGCCAGTACTTCGGCGTGGTAGGCGTTGAGCCAGGCCAGCTCGGCGGGCGTCAGCAGGGCCGGTACGATACAGCGCGTGTCGATCGGGCACAGCGTCAGCGTTTCAAAGCGCAGGAAATCACCGAACTCGCTGCTGCCGGCGTCCACATTCAGCAGCAGGTTTTCGATGCGTACCCCCCAGCGACCCGGGCGATAGATGCCTGGCTCGTTGGAGGTGATCATGCCGGCTTCCATCGCCATATGCGGCTCGGGGATGGCGCGCGAGATGCTCTGCGGGCCTTCGTGCACGTTCAGGAAGTAACCTACGCCGTGGCCCACGCCGTGGCCGAAGTCGATATTGGCTTGCCAGATCGGTGCACGTGCCAGCGCGTCCAGCATGGGCGACAGCGTGCCCTGCGGGAAGTGCGCCAGGCTCAGCTGGACCATGCCTTTCAGTACCAGCGTAAAGTCGTGCTTTTGCGCGTCGCTCGGCGTACCTACCGCTACCACGCGGGTAATGTCGGTGGTGCCGCCGTGGTACTGGCCGCCGCTGTCGATCAGCAGCAGGCCGTCGCCGGCGATCTCGCTGTGGCTGTCTTCGGTAGCGCGGTAGTGCGGCAGTGCGCCGTTGGCGTTGAAGCCGGCGATGGTGGCAAAGCTGGGGCAGACAAAACCGGGGCGGCGGGCGCGCGCGGCGGTGATTTCTTCATCGATGGTCAGCTCGGTGAGGCGGTTGCGGCCAACGTTGGCCTCGAACCAGGCAAAGAACTCGGCCAGTGCCGCGCCATCTTGCGCCATCGCTTCGCGTACGAAAGCCGCTTCTTGCGCTGTTTTGCGTGACTTCATCAGGGTGGATGGGTTGATGGCCTCGATTACCTGAACACCATCGGCCACCGCCTGGCGCAGGCCCAGGGTGATGCGGCGCGGGTCCAGCAGCAAGCGGCTGCCGGCGGGCAGGGCGACCAGTGCCGGCTTGGTGGCGTGGTAGTCGGCTACGCTGACACCATCGGTGGCCAGCGTGGCGGCCAGCGCGGCGTCGATCTTGCCTGCGCCGACAAACAAGGTGGCACCGTCGTGGCGCAGCAGTGCGTGCGCGATGAACACCGGGTTGTAATTAACATCGGCGCCGCGCAGGTTGAACAGCCAGGCGATGTCGTCCAGCGTCGAGATAAAGTGCGCGTCGGCGCCGTGCTGCTGCATGGCGGCGCGTACCGCAGCCAGCTTGTCGCGGCGCGGGGTGCTGGCAAACGGTGGCAGATGTTCGTAGACAGCGGCGGCCGGCAGTGCAGGGCGCTCGGCCCAGATGGCAGCCAGCGGGTCGAGGTCGGTGCGCAAGGTGGCGCCGGCTTTGTCCAGTGCGGTTTGCAGCGCGCGCGCGGCGGCCAGGCCCAGCACATCGCCATCAACAGCCAGTACATCACCGCTAGCCAGGTTGACCGCAAGCCATTCCAGGTGCAGCGGGCTGGCCACGGTCTGGATCTTCATCAGCTGGATCTCGCTGCCGGCCAGCTCGGCCTCGGCTTGTACCCAATAACGGCTATCGGCCCACAGGCCGGCAAAATCGCGGGTAACGATCAGCGTGCCTACCGAGCCGTGAAAGCCCGACAGCCAGCGGCGGCCTTGCCAGTAGCCGGGCAGGTATTCGGACAGGTGCGGGTCGGAAGACGGAATCAGACAGGCGGCGATGCCGTGTTGCTGCATGTGTTGGCGCAGGGCGGCCAGGCGGGCGGAGACAGGGGTGGCGGTCATGGTGGTTCTCGCTGGAATATTGTATCCATTTTGCGGCGAGCGGCGATGGCTTGCAAGACGGCCAATGGGACAGGACGTAATGTTCTGTAAACAGAATGCCGGAAAGGCGGGGGATCATGCCAAGGCGTGCGCTGGCCATATAGCAAAAAGCCCCGCCGAAGCGGGGCTTTGCTCGCCGTGAGACGGGCGAATTACGGGCGTTCTACCGCAAGTGCCACGCCCATGCCACCACCGATGCACAAGGTAGCCAGGCCTTTCTTGGCGTCACGACGCTGCATTTCGTGCAGCAGGGTCACCAGCACGCGGCAGCCGGACGCGCCGATAGGGTGGCCCAGGGCAATGGCGCCGCCGTTCACGTTGACCTTGTCGGCACCCCAGCCCAGCTCGCGGGCTACACCCAGTGCTTGTGCGGCAAAGGCTTCGTTGGCTTCTACCAGGTCAAGGTCTTCCACTTTCCAGCCAGCTTTATCCAGCGCTTTGCGGGTGGCGGCTACCGGGCCGATGCCCATGATCTCCGGCTCGCAGCCGGTGAGGGCGTAGGACTTGATCACTGCCAGTGGTTTCAGACCCAGCTTGTCGGCGCGTTCTGCGGTCATCAGCATCACGGCGGCAGCGCCATCGTTGATGCCGGAGGCGTTACCAGCGGTAACGCTGCCGTCTTTCTTGAAGGCAGGGCGCAGTTTGGCCAGGCTGTCGGCGGTGGTGCCGGCCTTGATGTATTCGTCTTTGGCGAAGGCTACCGGGTCGCCTTTGCGTTGCGGTACCAGAACCGGCACGATTTCGGCATCAAACTTGCCGGCGGCCTGGGCGGCCTCGGCACGGTTTTGCGAAGCCAGTGCCAGCGCATCTTGCTCTTCGCGGCTGATGCCGTACTTGGCGGCCACGTTTTCGGCAGTAATGCCCATGTGGTACTGGTTGTATACGTCGGTCAGACCGTCGGCCACCATGGTGTCCACCAGCTGGGCGTTGCCCATGCGGAAACCGTCACGCGAGCCCGGCAGGATGTGCGGGGACAGCGACATGCTTTCCTGGCCGCCGGCAATCACGATCTCGGCGTCGCCGCTGGCGATGGCCTGGGCGGCCAGATGCACAGCGCGCAGGCCGGAGCCGCATACCACGTTCAGTGTAGAGGCCGGGGTGGAAACTGGCAGGCCTGCCTTGATGACTGCCTGGCGGGCAGGGTTCTGGCCAGCGCCAGCAGTCAGTACCTGACCCAGGATTACTTCGCTGACGTCTTCCGGCTTCACGCCGGTTTGCGCCAGCAGGCCCTTGATGACGGTAGCGCCCAGTTCCGGGGCGGGGATTTTGGCCAGGGAGCCGCCGAAGCTGCCAACGGCGGTGCGCAGTGCTGCAACGATAACGATGTCTTGCATGGTTTTCTCCAGGTTGTTCTGTTCTGTGCCAGATTCGGGTGAAACCGCAATCTAGCACAGAAGTCTTTGCAGATTATTGCAGGGTGGCCAGCTGGGCCGGCATGGCCTTGGCTTGCACGTATTCGCCAGGGGCGTCGCACAGGGCTGGCAGCTCTTTGCTACCGAATACCTTGGGTGCGGCTACCTTGTCACCCGACTGCGGTGCCAGCCAGCCATCCCAGTCTTTCCACCAGCTGCCCGGTCGGCTTTCGGCACCGTCCAGCCAGGCGTCCGCGCTGGCGACCAGGTTGTCGTTCACCCAGTAGTTACGCTTGTCTTTGGTGACAGGGTTGATAGAGCCGGCAATATGGCCGGATGCCCCCAGTACATAGCGGCGCGAGGCTGCTCCGCTGAGGTACTGCACGCCGTCGTAGGCCGATTTCCATGGCACGATGTGGTCTTCGCGGGCGGCAAAGATGTACAGCGGGATATCGATCTGCGACACATCGATCTTCACGCCGCACAGCTCGATGCTGCCTGGCTTGGTCAGCGCGTTGTTGATATAGAACTCTTTCAGGAAGAAAGTGTGCATCGGCAGCGGCAGGTCGACAGCGTCGTTGTTCCAGTACAGCAGGTCGAACGGTGGCGGCGTCTTGCCCAGCAGGTAGTTGTTGACCACGTAGTTCCACACCAGATCGTTGGCGCGCAGGCTGGCAAAGGTACGGCCCAGCTCCTTGCCGCTGACAATGCCGCCACCACCGGTAGCGAGTTTTGCTTCGCGGGTCTGGATCAGCTTGTCGTCGATGAAGACCTTGATTTCGCCCGGGTCGGTATGGTCTACCAGCGAGGTCATGAAGGTGGCGCTGTCGATGTAGTTCAGCTTGCGGTGTTTGAGCACGCACAGCGCGGTATTCAGGATGACGCCGCCAATGCAGAAGCCCAGCGCGTTCATCGATGGCTGCTTGGTGATCTTGCGAATGGCTTCGGCCGCTGCAATCACGCCTTCTTCGATGTAGTTGTCCCACTTGTAGTGCTTCATGTCCGGGGTGGCCGAGCGCCAGCTCACCAGGAACACGCGGTAACCCTGGGCCACGAAGTGGCGCACCATGGAGTTATCCTGCTGCAAGTCCATCAGGTAGTACTTGTTCACGCACGGCGGTACGATCAGCAGCGGCTTTTCGTAGACCTGCTCGGTGGTAGGGGTGTACTGGATCAGTTCGATCAGCTTGTTGCGGAATACCACTTTGCCCGGGGTGCAGGCAATGTTTTTGCCGATCTCGAACTTGCTTTCGTCCGACATGGAGATATGACCTTTCTGCAGGTCTTCCACCATGTTTTTCATGCCTTCCACCAGGCTTTCGCCCTTGGTTTCCAGCGCACGCTTCACCACTTCCGGGTTGGTCAGCATGAAGTTGGTCGGCGCCATGGCGTCGATGTACTGGCGCGTGGCAAAAGCCAGGCGTTCCTTGTCTTCGCCTTCCAGCTGGGATTTGTCTACCAGCTCGGTCATCCATTTGCTGGTCAGCAGATAGCTTTGTTTCAGGAAGCTGTAAAAAGGGTGCTCGTTCCATTCCGGGGCGGCAAAACGGCGGTCGCCTGCGGCAGGCTGGGCGGCGGGGGCGCCACCGGCGGGCTGGCCCAGGAAGGAAAGCCAGATGTTCATCTGCTGCTGGTACAGATTGTTTTGCAGGGCAACAAACTGGTTGGCGTTGTCTACCATCTGCTGCCAGGCGCCGGCCATCGGGTTGGCCGCATCTTGGGGCGACAGGCCGCTACCCAGCGAATTCACGAACTGCTGCATCCACTTCTGATTGGCTTCGGACAGGTTGGCAAAAAAACTGTCCAGTGAGGTGGGGGTTTCCTGACTCATTGATATCTCCTTCAAATGGGGGAAGACAAACAGGCCGTGCTGCCTTGCGTGACAGGATGTTTTTCTTGTTGGGCGCAATCTGTTGAGTAAAGACTTTACCATTGCTTTATGACAAAACACAGCAAGGTCATGCTGCATTGCGATATAAACGCGGGTAATGGGTATACAGGCAACAACAGGTGACAGCCCGGCGGCGGGCTAAAGGCAGGAGTATGCAGCTTTTATTTCTATGGCATGTTGTTTTGCATCAATAGTACTTGCCGCCCTGGTGCATCTATTCCAGGGCGGCAAGCTGCTCACACGGTAAAGTTCTTGACCTTGCTTTCCAGATGGTCGGCTTTGTCTTCCAGCTGGTCGGCATAGCCGTCCAGATTGACGGCACTGTTGGCATTGTTTTCCGAAAGCTGGGCTATCTGCTCTACACGCCGAGCCATATCGTTACTGGCGGTACGTTGCTCGGCCAGGGCGTCGGCGATTTCGCTGGCCGACTGCGAAACCTCGTTGATGGTGTGCTGGATGCGGCCGATGGCTTCCTGCATTTCGGTGGTCAGTGCCTCGCCTTTGCTGACGCGGCTGACGCTTTGCTGCATGGCCAGATTTGCCGCCTGGGCCGACTGGGTAATCTCGCGCACCATCTGGTCGATCTGCACGGTGGATTGTGCCGAGCGTTCGGCCAGCTTGCGTACTTCGTCTGCTACCACGGCAAAGCCGCGGCCCAGGTCGCCAGCGCGGGCAGCTTCGATGGCTGCATTCAGTGCCAGCAGGTTGGTCTGGTCTGCCACGTCACGAATCACGTCCAGTACGCTGACGATGGTATGGCTTTGCCGTGTCAGCGCCGCAACTTGCTGCTCGCTATGGCGAATGGCGGTGCCAATGGCGGTAATTTCCTGCAAGGTGGCGTCAATCACCCGCGAGCTGTCACTGGAAGCCTGGCCCGCCTGGCTGGCGCGCTGCTGGGCGACTTCGGCGCTATCGGCAATGTGGGTAATGCTGACGGCAAACTGTTCTACGGTGCTGGCAATGGACGAGGTGGCCTCGCTTTGCTGGCGCGAGCTGCCGCTGATGGCTTCCGATGTCTGGCCGATCTGGCGTGCCATCTGGTTGATATTGTCACTGCTATGGCGCACGTCCTGGATGATGGTGCCCATATTATCCATCAGGCTGTTGAGCTGGCCGGCGATTACGGCCAGTTCGTCGTTACCGCGTACCGGAATGCGCAGGCTGAGGTCATGCTTTTGCGTAATGGCCTGGCAGGTGTCGGCCAGCTCGCGCACGCTGCTGTTGAGCCTGCTAGCCAGGCGCCAGGCCATGATGCTGCCGATAGCCAGGCTGGCTAGCAGTGCCGCGCTGGCAAACAACAGGCTGGTGTGCAGGTTCTGTTCGCTGCTCAGGTAATTTTTTTCCGCCTCGGCCAACTGCAGGTCTATCAGTTTGCTGATATCGGTACTGAGTGGGTCAACAGCAGGGTAGAGCTGGCTGGATGCCAGGGTTTGCAGGGCTTCTTTTTGGCCGCTTTGCATCAGTGAGCGTGCCTGGCGGGCTACGCCCAGGGCATTGTTTATTTTGCCTTTCGCGCTTTCTACCAGGGCTGCTTCTTCGGTGGTGAGCTGGGTGGCTATGTAGGCCGACCACTGTTTGTTGAATTCGGCTTCGGCGGTGGTAATGGCGGCACTGCCGTCTGCTGTAGAGAGGGTGCCGGCATTGGTTTTATGAATGGTATCCACCACATTCACGGCAAACATATCGGCCACGACTTTCAGCTGTTTCAGGGGGATAACCCTGTCCTGGTAAGTGCTGGCAAAGGCATTATTGCTCTTTTGCAGCATTAAAAACATGCTGCCGCATAGCAGCAACATCAACAAAAGCAGGCTACCGGCCAGCCAGAAAACGCGTGCTTTGATACTCATATTGCCCCCTAGGCGTGCTGACTCACTATCATGTCCTTATCTGTTTTTAGTGTATTTTGCGGTTTGTTGTAGATTTCTGTAGTTAAAGCCACGTTTATTAGATAGAGGTCGGTTTATGAATGTTTGTCTGGCAGGGGTGGAACAGCGTGTCAGCACAGTGTTTTGTATTGGTCGGAACTATGCAGCCCATGCCGCCGAGCTGGGTAATGCCATGGAGGAAGAGCCGGTCGTTTTCCTGAAACCGGCGGCGGCGCTGCTGCAGGGCGGGCAGCCTTTGCAGCTGCCTGCCTTTTCGCAAGATGTGCACTACGAGTGCGAGCTGCTGGTGTTGATTGGTCGCGATGCCGACAACATCCACGAGGCGGATGCACTGCAATACGTAGCAGGTTACGGTATCGGGCTGGACCTGACTGCGCGTGACGTGCAGACCGAAGTCAAAGCCAAGGGCCTGCCATGGACCAAGGCCAAAGGCTTTCGCGGTGCCGCCTGCGTATCCACATTTGTTCCGGCCGGCGAGCTGGACCCGTTGGCCGCACGCTTCACGCTGCAGGTCAACGGCCAGCTGCGTCAGCAAGGTGACACCACGCTGATGCGTTTTTCTGTGCCCTATATTGTGAGCTACCTGTCGCAGGTGTATGGCTTGCGCGCGGGCGACGTTATCTTTACCGGCACGCCGGAAGGGGTGGGGCAGCTGCATGCAGGCGATGTGCTGCAGCTGGACCTGGGCGTGGTACAAGCACAGTGGCAGGTGGCGGTATGAGCAAGACAAAGTTGGCCGCAGACGACGACAAGGTACGGCTGGACAAATGGCTGTGGGCGGCGCGTTTCTTCAAGACCCGCCAGCTGGCGCACGAGGCGCTGGAGCTGGGGCGCGTGCTGGTTAACGGCGAGCGGGTGAAGGCGTCGCGTGTGGCACGCGAGGGCGAGCTGCTGCAGATCCGTATCGATAAACTGGTGTACAACGTTACCGTGCTGGGGCTGGCCACGCAGCGCCGCCCGGCGGCCGAGGCGCGGCTGCTGTATAGCGAAAGCGAGGAGTCCATCGCCGCGCGCGAGCATCAGATTGGCCTGCAAAAAGCCGAGCACGCCAGCTTCCCGTATGGCGACGGGCGGCCTACCAAGAAAGCCCGCCGCGATATCGTGCGTTTCAAAGACAGCTGGTAGCCATACAGCTGGGCGGGGAGTCGGCACAAAACAGTCTGTTTTATCGGTAAGCGGGGCATGCGTGCTTCATATGCGGGGGCTTTTGCGCTATATTGACGCCCCGGTGCGCTGCACCCGCTTCCCCTTATTAGTTCTGCATCATGTCTGCATCTGCCCCTCTGGCTGCCCTGGCGGCGTTTTATTTTTCCTATTTTGCCTTCCAGGGTCTGTTTGGCCCGTTCTGGTCGCTGTATCTCGAATCGCTATCCTTCAATACCGTTCAGATCTCCATCCTGATGGCGCTGTCCACGCTGGCGCGTATTGTGGCGCCCATGTTCTGGGGCTGGCTGGCTGACCGTAGCGGGCAACGCCGCGCCATCATGCTGTGGACTTCGGTGGTGTCCATGGCCAGCTTTGTGATGGTGGCCTGGCAGCATAGCTTCTGGGGTATGTTTATCTGGCTGGCGGTAAACCATTTCTTCTGGGCTGCCGCGCTGTCGCTGGGCGAGGCCTCGACCGCGCACCTGACGCGTAGCCAGCCGGGCCGCTATAGCCGTGTGCGGGTCTGGGGTTCTATCGGTTTTGTCTGCTTTGCTGCCAGTGGTGGTTACCTGCTGAATCTGGTCACCATGGCCAACTTGCCATGGCTGATTGTTGGCCTGCTGGGGCTGATCGTGCTGGCGTGCTGGCGCGTACCCGAGGTGGCCATCGAGCGCGCCAAGGCAAAGCCGGAGCCAATCTGGGCCACGGTGCGCCAGCCTCATGTGGTGGCGCTGTTTGCCTGCTGCTTCTTGTTGTCGTTTGCCATGGGGCCGTACTACAACTTCTACTCCATTGGCCTGAAAGAGGCGGGTTATAGCGCCAGTACCACCGGCCTGCTGTGGGCAGCCGGGGTGATGGCCGAGATCGTGGTGTTCTGGCAGATGCCACGGCTGATGGCGCGCTTTACGCTGGAGCGCCTGATGCTGGCCTCGCTGCTGGTGTCAGCGCTGCGCTTTGCGCTAATGGCCACGCTGTTGCCCGTGGCGGCGGTAGCCTTTGTGGCACAGCTGGGCCACGCTTTTACCTTTGGCGTACACCACGCCGCTGCCGTGGGGTTGATTCACCGCAACTTTGCCGAGCAACACCAGGCGCGTGGCCAGGGTCTGTACACCGTGGCGTCGTTCGGTGTGGGCGGTAGCGTAGGCGGCTTGCTGGGTGGCGTGTTGTGGCAATACGGTGGTGTGGGGCTGACCTTTGGCGTGTCCACCTTTGCGCTGCTGCTGGGCGTGGCGGTGTGTTTGAAGTGGTTGCGGCCAACCCCGGCTGCGGTACCGGTGGCATGAGGTCGCGCCTAAATCTGATTCTGCTGGGTGTGGCCGATGTGGCGCGAAGCGCCGATTTTTACTCGGCGCTGGGCTGGCAGCGCTCGCCACGAGGCTCGGCAGAGTTTGTGCTATTTGACCTCGGCGGCGTGGCGGTGGCACTGCAATCGCGCGAGGCGATGGCTTGCGACGCCGGTTACCCCGATGCCGCCAGCAACGGCTTTGCCGGTATGGCGCTAGCCTATATTGCCCGGAATGCCGACGATGTTTACCGGGTGCTAGACAAAGCGGTTTCCCTGGGTGCGACGCGCGCCGTACCTGCTCGGGCAACTGCTTGGGGGCATAGTGGCTATTTTCGCGACCTGGATGGTCATCTGGTCGAGGTGTTGTACGAAGATGGCTGGCAGTTTGATGCAAACGATACCTTGTGTCTGGACTAATCCCCGGCGATGAAAAACGCGCCGTGCTACAACAACATCACCAGTTTCAACTCCGGCGCGTGCGCCAGCCTTAGCGTCAGCTGCTGGTAGCTTAGCCGCCCCAGGCGGGCGTGGTTGAACACCCGCTCGCCGCCTTCTCTTCCCAATACATCCTGTTGCCGCCATAGCTCGTCAAATGTCGTGCTGGCTTCGCGCAGGCTGGCAATCAGCGTGGTGGCGGCTTCGTGCTGCAGCGCGCTGGTGTCGGCGCGAAACTCGGCCACCATGCGCCGTGCCCGCGTGGGCCAGTCGTCTACCAGCTGTGCGGCCAAGGGGTGGCAGAACATGAACTGCAGCAGGTTCTTGCTACCCGGCTCGTCCAGCCAGCCGGCAAACAGTTCGCCGGCTTCGGTGTTCCAGGCTGGTACCTGCCAGAGTGCGTCTAGCACGTAAGCCGGTCGGCTGATGTGGGCGGTGGCGGCGGCCAGCATTTGTTCGGCTTCAGGGTTGGCCGCAGCGCTGCTGGGCTGCGGGTTTTTTTGCCCGGCCAGGTTAAACAGGTACTCGGTTTCGGCGCGCGACAGTTGCAGCGTGCTGGCCAGCGCGGTGAGCGTGGCGGCCGATACCGACTGGGTGCGGCCTTGCTCGATCCACGTCAGCCAGGTGGGGCTGATGCCGCATAGCGCGGCCACCTCTTCGCGGCGCAGGCCTTTGGCGCGGCGGCGGCTGCCGGCGGGCAGGCCGGCGTGTTCCGGCTGCAGGCGTTCGCGATGGCTGCGGATAAAGTCGCCAAGCGGGCTGGGTTGGCTGGGCTTGCTCATGCGTGGGCCTGCTGTTTGGCTGTTAGTGTTAGTACTAGTATAAAAGCTTATCTTGTACTAGGAAAACGCCTGCGTCATGATGGTGGTCAACGCAGGATTTGCGCCGGCGCAAAGCTGGGTAGTGCCGCAGGGCGCACGCTGGCCGGCAGGCAAATCCCTTGTTCCCTCTTTACCTGAAGGCGCGACCATGACCGCACAAACCCTGTACGACAAGCTGTGGCACAGCCACGTGGTGCACGAAGAAGCCGACGGCACCGTTTTGCTTTATATCGACCGCCACCTGGTACACGAAGTGACCAGCCCGCAGGCGTTTGAAGGCCTGAAGCTGGCCGGCCGCCCGCTGTGGCGCGTGGATTCGGTGGTATCGACTGCCGACCACAATACGCCGACCAACGACTGGGACAAGGGCATCCAGGACCCGATTTCGCGCCAGCAGGTAGAAACGCTGGATGCCAACATCAAGGCTTTTGGTGCGCTGGCTTACTTCCCGTTCAAGGACAAAGGCCAGGGCATCGTGCACGTGATGGGGCCGGAGCAGGGCGCCACGCTGCCGGGCATGACCGTGGTCTGTGGCGATAGCCACACCTCCACTCACGGCGCTTTCGGCGCGCTGGCGCACGGTATCGGCACTTCGGAAGTGGAACACGTGATGGCCACCCAGACGCTGGTGGCCAAGAAATCCAAGAACATGCTGGTGCGCGTAGATGGCAAGCTGCCGGCCGGCATTACCGGTAAAGACGTGGCGTTGGCCATTATCGGCAAGATCGGCACCGCTGGCGGTACTGGTTACGCCATCGAGTTTGGCGGCGAAGCCATTCGCGAATTGTCGATGGAAGGCCGCATGAGCCTGTGCAATATGGCCATCGAAGGCGGTGCCCGCTCCGGTCTGGTGGCGGTAGACCAGAAAACCATCGACTACGTCAAAGGCCGCCCGTTTGCCCCGAAAGGTGAGCAATGGGACGCCGCCGTAGCCTACTGGAACACGCTGCATTCCGACGAAGGCGCGCACTTCGACCAGGTAGTCGTACTGGATGCGGCTGACATCCAGCCACAGGTAACCTGGGGCACTTCGCCGGAAATGGTCACCGACATTAACGGCCGCGTGCCGGACCCGGCGCAGGAAGCCGACCCGGTTAAGAAGGGCTCCATCGAGCGCGCGCTGGCCTATATGGGCCTGCAAGCCGGTACCCCGATGAACGAGATTCCGGTAGATATCGTGTTTATCGGCTCCTGTACCAATAGCCGTATCGAAGACCTGCGTGACGCCGCAGCGGTAGCCCGTGGCCGCCAGAAAGCGGCCAACGTGAAGCAGGTGCTGGTGGTGCCGGGCTCCGGCCTGGTAAAAGCGCAGGCGGAACAAGAAGGCCTGGACAAGGTCTTTGTCGAAGCAGGCTTTGAATGGCGCGAGCCGGGCTGCTCGATGTGTCTGGCGATGAACGCCGACCGTCTGCAGCCCGGCGAGCGTTGTGCGTCTACCTCCAACCGCAACTTCGAAGGCCGTCAGGGCCAGGGTGGCCGTACCCACCTGGTGAGCCCGGCCATGGCTGCCGCGGCTGCGGTGGCCGGCCACTTTGTTGACATCCGCTCGCTGTAATAGAGGCAAACATCATGACTACCCGACTTTTTGTGCTGATCTGCGTCGCCCTGGCCATCACTGGCTGTAACACGGTTTCCGGCATTGGTAAGGACATCAAGAAGGCGGGTAGCGCCATTGAAAGGGCTGCACAATGAAAGCATTCACCACACTCAACGGCCTGGTCTGCCCGCTGGACCGCGCCAACGTTGATACCGACGCCATCATCCCCAAGCAATTCCTGAAATCGATCAAGCGTTCCGGCTTTGGCCCCAACCTGTTCGATGAGTGGCGCTACCTGGACCACGGCGAGCCGGGTATGGACAACAGCCAGCGCCCGCTGAACCCGGATTTCGTGCTGAACTTCCCGCGCTACGCCGGTGCCCAGGTGCTGCTGGCGCGCGAAAACTTCGGCTGTGGTTCCAGCCGCGAGCACGCGCCGTGGGCGCTGGAAGATCAGGGCTTCCGCGTGGTGATCGCACCAAGCTTTGCCGATATTTTCTTCAACAACTGCTACAAGAACGGCCTGCTGCCCATCGTGCTACCGGGCGAGGTGGTAGACCAGCTGTTTCGCGAGTGCGAAGCCGCCGAGGGCTACACGCTGAACGTGGACCTGCCGTCGCAGACCATCACCACACCGGCGGGTCAGACCTTTGCCTTCGACATCACCGAGCACCGCAAGCATTGCCTGCTGGGTGGCCTGGACGAAATCGGCCTGACCTTGCAGCATGCCGACAAGATCAAGGCTTACGAGGCGCAACGCCGCCAATCGCAGCCCTGGCTGTTTGCCTGATACACCCAAGGTTGGCCGCACGCGGCCAACCTTCTGCCCCCATAGCACAGGATAAAGATCATGAAAATTGCAGTTCTGCCGGGTGACGGCATCGGTCCGGAAATCATTGCTCAAGCCAAACGCGTGCTGGATGTACTGCGTAGCGACGGCCTGCCTATCGAAATGGAAGAGGCGCCGCTGGGTGGTGCTGGTTATGACGCTTTCGGCCAACCTTATCCATCGTTTACGCAAAACCTGTGTCGCCAGGCCGACGCAGTACTGCTGGGTGCCGTTGGCGGCCCGGCGTACGACAATCTGGACCGCCCGCTGCGCCCGGAGCGCGGCCTGCTGGCTATCCGCAAGGACCTGAACCTGTTTGCCAACCTGCGCCCGGCCATTCTGTACCCGGAGCTGGCCAATGCCTCCACGCTGAAGCCGGAGGTGGTGTCGGGGCTGGATATCATGATCGTGCGCGAGCTGACCGGTGACATCTACTTTGGTCAGCCGCGCGGCATCGCCGTGAACGAGTTGGGCGAGCGCGAGGCGTACAACACCATGCGCTACAGCGAGAGCGAGATCCGCCGCATTGCCCACGTGGCGTTCGGTATCGCCATGAAGCGCAACAAGAAGCTGTGCTCGGTAGACAAGGCCAACGTGCTGGAAACCACCGAGTTCTGGAAAGAAATCATGATCGACGTGGCGCGCGAATACCCGCAGGTAGAGCTGAGCCATATGTACGTGGATAACGCCGCCATGCAGCTGGTGCGCAACCCCAAGCAGTTCGACGTGATGGTGACCGGCAATATCTTTGGCGACATCCTGTCCGACGAAGCCTCCATGCTCACCGGCTCCATCGGCATGTTGCCGTCGGCGTCGCTGGACCAGAACAACAAAGGCCTGTACGAGCCTAGCCATGGCTCCGCGCCGGATATCGCCGGCAAAAACCTGGCCAACCCGCTGGCCACAATCCTGTCGGCAGCCATGATGCTGCGTTACACCTTCGGTCAGGAAGCTGCCGCGCAGCGCGTGGAAAATGCCGTAAAAGCTGTACTGGCCAAAGGCTATCGCACTGCTGATATTTTCGAGGCAGGCTGCGAGAAAGTCAGCTGCAGCGGCATGGGTGATGCCGTGGTTGCTGCCATGTAAATGACCGTTTTAATACCATTCAAATAAAAAACATCTACCCCATTGTGCGTGCTGCTGTTGCCCTGCACAATGGGGTAGATCACTAGATAAGCCTTGGTTTTAACCGAGGGCAGCGGTTTCAAACACCCGACGACATTCAGGAGAAATTATCGTGCGAGTAGGTTTTGTAGGTTGGCGTGGCATGGTGGGTTCCGTGCTGATGCAGCGCATGCTGGAAGAGAACGATTTTGCTGTGATCAACGAGCCGGTGTTCTTCACCACCTCCAATGTGGGTGGTGCTGCACCAAACGTTGGCCGCGACGTGCCGCCGCTGAAAGACGCGCGCAATATCGACGAGCTGAAGGCCATGGACGCCATCGTGACCTGCCAAGGTGGTGACTACACCGCCGAGGTGTACGGCAAGCTGCGCGCAGCCGGCTGGACTGGCTACTGGATCGACGCGGCTTCCAGCCTGCGCATGGAAGACAATGCCGTGATCGTGCTGGACCCGGTTAACCGCAACGTCATCGATGCTGCGCTGGCCAAGGGTGTAAAAGATTACATCGGCGGCAACTGTACCAACTCCATCATGCTGATGGGTATGGGTGGTCTGTTCCGCGAAGGCCTGGTGGAGTGGGTGTCGTCCATGACTTATCAGGCGGCATCCGGTGGCGGTGCCAACCACATGCGCGAGCTGCTCAAAGGCATGGGCGTGGTACACGCAGCCGTGGCCGACGAGCTGGCTACGCCGTCGTCCGCCATTCTGGACATCGACCGCAAGGTGGCTGCCGCCATTCGCGAAGACGTGCCGACCGAGTTCTTCGGCGCGCCGCTGGCCGGTGGCCTGATCCCGTGGATCGACAAGCAGCTGGATAATGGCCAGTCCAAGGAAGAGTGGAAAGGCCAGGCCGAAGTGAACAAGATTCTGGGCACCGACGCCACCATTCCGGTAGATGGCTTGTGCGTGCGCATCGGCGCCATGCGCTGTCACAGCCTGGCACTGACCGTGAAGCTGAAAAAAGACCTGCCGCTGGAAGAAATCGAAGCCATCATCAAGTCGGGCAACGACTGGGTGAAATGGGTGCCGAACGACCGCGAAATCAGCGTAAAAGAGCTGACCCCGGCGGCCATTACCGGTGGCCTGCAAATCGGCGTGGGCCGCGTGCGCAAGCTGAATATGGGTGGCGAGTATCTGTCCGCCTTCGTGATTGGCGACCAGCTGCTGTGGGGCGCTGCCGAGCCGCTGCGCCGCATGCTGCGCATCCTGATCGAACGCTAAGCTTGCCAGGCTGCGTGCCTGCCGAGCGCTTAAACAGCCTGTCACCGTTGGTGGCGGGCTTTTTTACTGGCTGATTCGCTTTATTTGTGGGTGGGGTGCGCTAAAATGACGGCAATTCATTTTTTGTGTAGCCCCCGGGGTTTTATGGGCTGCGCATTTTTATAAGGAAATCTTGCTGTCGGCGCCGCTGGCTTGCCTGCATTTCCTGGCAGATTTTCTGCTTTTATCCGTATTGAAACTCAAGGTATTTACATGTCTGAAACGATTCGTCTTGCTGTTGTTGGTGCCACCAACCTGATTGGTGAAGCTGTGCTCGATTTGCTGGCCGAGCGCCACTTGCCGATTGGTCGTGTATTTGCGCTGGATGTTGCCGATAAAGAAGGTGAAACCGTTTCGTTTGGTAATCTGGAGCTGGACGTTGCTTTGGTGGACGAGTTTGATTTTGCCAACGCATCGCTGGCCATTTTTGTGGGCGGTGCCGAAATGACCCGCCGCTATGCGCCAGAAGCGCGCCAGGCTGGCTGCGCCATTATCGATTTCAGCAGTGTCTACCGTCTGGCAGAAGACGTGCCGCTGTATGTGCCCGGTGTAAACGATGCCGTGCTGGATGATCTGGGCGAGGGCTTGCTGGTGTCGGTGCCCAATTGTACCGTCACGCCGCTGGTGCAGGCATTGGCGGCATTGCGCGCGTCGGGTCTGGAGCGTGTTACCGTGTCCACTTACCAATCGGTGTCGGGCTCTGGCCGTGCAGCGTTGGAAGAGCTGGCTAACCAGACTACCGCGCTGTTTGGCGCCCGTGATGTAGAGCTGGAAGTGTATCCTAAACGTATTTCATTCAACGTGTTGCCATTGATCGGTAGCGTGGATGAACAGGGCGTTAGCGAGGAAGAGCTTTCTGTCGAGCAGGAATTGCGCAAGGTGCTGGCCTTGCCTGCGCTGGAGGTTGAGGCGACCTGTGTGCGTGTGCCGGTATTCTTTGGCCATGGCTGGGCTGTGACGGTAAAAACCGACGAGACCATTACGGCAGATAAAGCCCGTGAGCTGTTCAAGGCGGCCGGCCTGCATGTCATGGACGATCCGGCGGGCGAGATGCCTTACATTACCCCGCTGGAGGCCTCGGGTAATGAGGCGGTCTGGGTAAGCCGCGTACGTCAGACTGGCCGTGCCTTGTCGTTCTGGCTGGCGGCTGATAATGCGCGCACTGGTGCAGCTTTGCCGTGTGTGGATGCTACGGCGGCGCTTATGAAGCGCGGGTATTTTGCCTGAGCTGACAACTGCTAGTAGTATTGCAAATAAACAAGGCTATGTAGTTTGACTGGCTTTCCGGCTGTTGCTTGGCGGCGCAGGCGTAATGACATGGATGACCGCCATGCTGCAGGCCGGAAACAAGAATATTTCACCGAAAGGTAGCGCATTAAGATGCTAGCCAATAAAAAGATGAGCTCGCTGTTGGTGGCCTTGCTGTTCTCGACGGCCGCCTGGGGCGGGCTGGGAGGAATCGCAGTACGCTCCAATCTGGGCGAGGTACTTCGTGCCGATATCGACCTGACCGGCAGTGCCGAAGACGAGATTGTGCGTGTTGGTCTGGCCTCTCCCGATACCTTTCGTGATCTGCAAGTAGACTACAGCCCGGCCTTGACCAGCCTGCGCTTTGCCTTGGCGTACCGCTCCAATGGCAAGCCGTATATCCGGGTGCTGTCGGTACAGCCCATTAGCGACCCGTATCTGCGCTTTGTGGTTGAGGCGAAAACTGCCAGTGGCCGTTCCATCCGCGAATACACAGTGTTGCTGGATCCGCTGGAATACCCCAATAAAGCCGATGCGATTGAGCGATCGGCAAAAGCCATTGCTGCGGCTGAGCCTGCGCGGCTGAAGCCTGCCAGCCCGACTGCGGTGCGCACCCCGCTGCCTGCACCGGCTTCCGCCGCGTCTGTTCCGGCAGCACAGCCAGACTTTATCGTCGTCAAGCGTGGTCAGACGCTGGCCCAGGTTGGCCGCATTGCCCGTGCCGAAGGCGCCACCTTGCGCCAGACCATGGCTGCATTGGTGCTGGCCAACCCGTCGGCCTTTGTAAACGGTGACCCGGCCACGCTTAAAACTGGTGCCCGCCTGAAAGTGCCCGCAGTTGCTACGGCAAGGGCATTGAAGCCGGCACGTGTCTCCGAAGTGCTGGATGGTTTTGCCGCACCTGTCGCCAAACCGGTGGTCAAGGCCGCTGAACCACTGTTGCCGCGCCCGGCTGCGCCAGCCAGTACCGCGCAGCCTGTATTGAAACTGGAGCAGCCGGAGCAGGCTTCTGCGCCTGCGGCTGCCCAGGATGTCCAACTCAAAGCGGCACAGCAAAAGATCCAGGAACTAGAAGAAAAGCTCAAGTCACTGCAGATGGCTGCATCGGCAGCGTCGGCCATGGCAGCCATTCCGGCTGAATCCGCATCGGCGCCAGTGCACGCCGCCGCTTCGGCGCCAGTGCACAAACCAGCGGCCGTGCCGCCAGCCAGTGCACCGGAAGAAGAAGGCCCAGGCCTGATGTCACAGCTGATGGACTACCTGCCCCTGATAGCCGGTGGTAGTGCGGCAGTGCTGCTGGGGGTGGCTGCGGTGATCTTCATGCGTCGTCGCAAGAAAGGTATCAAGGCGGCGACGGAGGCGGCGGGTGCTTCTATCCTGGGTGCCAATACGGTTGGCCGCGTTGCAGGTGTTGACGAGGCTGGCAGCAATACCTTTCTGGCAGACTTTACCCGTACGGGCATGAACGGCGTGGATGCAGGCGAGGTAGATCCGATTGCAGAGGCTGAAGTCTATCTGGCTTACGGTCGCGACCAGCAGGCTGAAGACATCCTGAAAGATGCGCTTGCCAAAGACCCTACCCGCCACGAAGTGCGCATGAAACTGATGGAAATCTACGCATCGCGTCAGGATAAAGCTGCCTTCGAAGCGCAGGCTCGCGAGTTGCATGCCGCGGTGGATGGCAAAGGTGCACTCTGGTCGCGCGCTGCGGCGATGGGCTTGTCTATTGATCCATCCAACGCTTTGTACGCTGGTGATGCCAGCCCGACAGCGGCGGTTGCTGCTGCGCCTGTTGCTGCGGCAGCGGCCGCCATGAATATTGATCTGGATTCGGAGTTGATGGGTGATCCGGAGCCTTTACCGCAAGAAGCCTTCATTGAGCCAGAGGCCATTGCGGTAGAAGATGATGACCCATTGCGTAATGCGCTGTTTGGCGAGCCTGAAGTGACCAATGCGGCACCAGAGCCAGACCTGGATCTGGAAAGCCTGCTTGCCCAGCCGGCAGCAGAGCCTGTGCCTCAGGAGGAAGAGGCACCAGAAGACAAGCATATGCTGGACTTTGACTTCAACCTGGATACCCCTGAGCCTGCAGCGGCACCTGCTGCAGTACCTCAGACAGAGTCGGTTGACGATGCATTTGATTTTGATATGTCCACGCTGGATAGTCTGGGTAGTACAACGCCTAGCGAGCCTGCTGCACCGTCGCTTGATGGCATGAGCCTGTCGGATGACCCGCTGTCTACCAAGCTGGATCTGGCGCGTGTCTATCTGGACATGGGTGATAAAGAAGGCGCGCGTGAAGTGCTGGAAGAGTTGGCCGCAGAAGCACAGGGTGGGCTGAAGGCGGAGGCGGAGGCGTTGTTGGCATCACTGTAAATATTGATGCAGATCTGTTTTAAAACTTAATGTGCTTTGTTATCGCTGCTGCTTGCGGGTACTATGTCTGAACATCCAAAAAAACTGAAAAAAGGATATGGGGTGACATTGCGGCCATTAGTTGCGGGACTGGCGCTTGCATTCGCGGCAGCTTCGCCGTTGGCGCTAGCGGGTTTGGGGGGGATTCGCCTGCTAGCTGGCCCGGGGGAGCCGTTTTATGCAGAAGTGACTCTGGACCCAGAGCAGGGGCTGGAGAATCCTTTTGTCTCCCTAGCATCGCGCGAGCGTTACTCCACCTTGGCTCCTTACTCCGATAAGGCAAGCCAGCTACAGATCAGAACAGTTGAAGTTGCTCCGCAGCAATACTTGGTGCGGATCACCGGCCCAGCCTTGGCGCCGGGTGAACCTTTCAATTTTGCCCTCGAACTATCGTGGCCCTCTGGCAAAGTGGTCCGCGAATACCGCATCAGTGGCGGCGCGCCTGCGCCTGGCCAGTCTGGCAAAAAAGAAGATAGCAGTGCCGCACTGGCAGAGCGCCATCCGCTGATGGACGAGCCGGGTGGTTTGGCCTTTGGCGAGGGGAGGCTGCTGTCTGCCCGGGGGCTGCCGATGCGGGCAGAAATCGAGCTGCTTGGTGACTGGCCAGACACCATTAGCGCCGCCAGCTTTGCCGTCTTGTCAGACGATAATGCCCTAGGCAAGCCCAAGCTGGAATTGCACCAGCGCAAAGGGCGTCAATGGTTATCAATCAGCTCAAGTCTTCCCCTGCAGCAGTCGCGTGTGGCGTTTGGGCTGGAAGCGCGCCATGAGGGCGCAGTGATTCAACGTGGTTTTGTATTTGCTGTGCCGCAGCGTGGCGTCTATCTGGGGAAGTTGCCAGTACGCCCTGCCGTGTCGGCGATGAATTTGCCGGGACAATATCGTGTACAGCCAGGTGATACGCTTTCGAGCCTGGCGCGGCGTTTTGCCCAAGACAAGGCGGTGTCGGAAACTGAAAATGCGCTCTATGCGGCCAACCCCAAAGCGTTTGCCCATGGTGACCGTAACCTGCTGTTTGCCGGTGCCTTATTGCGTGTGCCGGAGCAGACAAAATCCGAAGCACCTGTAGTCGAGAAACCGGCTGCAGAAACCAGTGTTGTGGCCAAACCGGTAGCGCCGAAGGTGCTTGCCTCGTCGGCTGCTGCTGTGGTGCCAGAAGCATCTGCCGCGGTGGCGGAGCAAGCTGCTTCGACACCGGTAGCTTCTGCCGAAGAGCAGCAAAAACTCGCGCAGCTGAAGGCCGCGCAGCAGCGCCTGGACTGGCTGGAGGCGGAAATTAACCGTTTGTCGGCCAGCACGCCCAAAGCCACGATTGCCCATCGCCCTGATGTGCCGGAAGCGCAGGATGAAGCCTTCCTGGATGAAAATCTCACGCAGTGGGTGCTGTATGGCGTGGGTGGGTTGTCAGTGGCCAGTTTGCTGGCGTGGTTGCTGGTCAAGCGCCGTCGTGCTGCGACAAAGCCTGTGCCTCAGGCTTCGAGGCAGCGTAGCGCCATGGGCCCGGTCACCATAAGCGCATCACTAGGCCCGGACGAGCAGCCGCTTGTGCAACCGATTGCTGATGATATCAACCTGCAGGCTATTGATGTGCTGGCCGAGGCGGATGTCTTGATGGCTTATGGCCGGTTTGATGCGGCAGAGCAGCTATTGCGCGAAAGCCTTAGCCACGAGCCTGACCGTGAAGATTTGCGCATGAAGCTGCTTGACCTGATTGCACGTAAGGGGAACCGGCAGGAGTTCGAATCGGTTGCGCTGGATCTGCTGGCGGTATTTGGCCCAACTAGCGGCCTGTGGAAGCGCGTACTGCAGCTGGGTGGGACGCTGGATCCGGAAAATCCTTTATACCGCCCAGCGCCTGATACGCAGGAGCACTTTGTGCTGGATACGCCACGGGCGCCGGTAGACTTGGGCAGCTTCGGTCCCGAGCCGGACGAAATGGTACCTTTGTCCAAGCAAGTTGATAATGTTGAAGCAGCCCAGGACTTGGCGCGTCTTTATCGCGAGATGGGCGATACAGAAACGGCCGATGCCTTGTTGCGAGAAGCCGGTATCAAAGCGTGATGGTCACCTTATTCCACCCTGCAGCCAGCCTGATAGTCTGGCTGTTTTTCATTGTGGCCTTGTCCGGCATGCACGGCTTGCCCTTGCTGCTCATGGCAGCTGTGTGGCTTGCCTTGCCTGGGGCCTGGCATGCTTTACTGCAAGCAGCATGGCGCATGCGTTTCTTGTTGGCTGCCTTGTGTTTTTTGTCTGGCTGGTTTGTTCCGGGGGAGCCCTGCTTGCCAGGCATGGCGTGGTCTCCGTCGTGGGCAGGCTTGCAGCTGGGGGGCGGGCAGGCTTTGCGCTTGCTGGTGATGGCTGCAAGTGTGCGCCTGTTGTGGCAGGCCTATGGCCAGCACGGTTTTCTTGCCGGCTTGCATGTCTTATTGAAACCGCTGGCGCTCGTGGGCTTGCCTGTGTGCTGTTTCAGCTTGCGTCTGGTGCTGACATTGCAGCAGGCAGAGCGGCTGGTGCAGGCGCGGCCCAAGCTGTCGCTGTCTTGGCTGGCTGGCCAGCTACAGGCAGGCGAGGGGTCACAAACCCTGCCAGATAAGGTAGAGTTGGGTTTTTACTCTTGGCAGTATCGGGATGGGGTGCTGGTCGGTGTGGCCTGCCTGGTTCTGATCATCATCATGAAAGTAGTGCAATGAGAATCGCGCTGGGTCTGGAATACGACGGGCGCGCTTTTGCTGGCTGGCAAACGCAGCCAAGCGGCAATACCGTACAAGACAAGTTGAACCAGGCGCTATCGACTATTGCCGGTGAAAGCATTAGCACCCTGGCAGCCGGGCGAACCGATGCGGGTGTGCATGCCCTGATGCAGGTCGTGCATTTTGATGCGCCTGTCAGCCGCCCGCTAAATGCATGGGTGCGCGGCGTAAACGCACATTTGCCGCCGTCGGTGGCTGTAGTGTGGGCGCGAGAGGTTAGCGACGAGTTTCATGCCCGGTTTTCTGCTTTTTCCCGTTCTTACCGTTATTTCTTGCTGACGCACCCGGTGCGTCCGGCGCTTACCGCCGGCAGGGTGGGGTGGTATCACCAGGCGCTGGATCTCGATGCCATGCGCGCTGCTGCAGCGGTGCTGCTGGGTCAGCATGATTTTTCCAGTTTTCGGGCGGCGGAGTGTCAGGCCAAGTCGCCGCTGAAGCACTTGCAGCAGCTGGACATCAGCGAGAGCAATGGCCTGATCCGCTTTGACCTCACCGCCGATGCTTTCTTGCACCATATGGTGCGCAATATGGTTGGGGCGCTGGTTTATGCCGGCAAGGGTAGCCTGGATGTGGCGGGCATGCAGGCCTTGTTGGCCGCATGCGACCGCACCAAGGCACCACCTACCTTCATGCCGGATGGGCTGTACCTGACAGGTGTGGGCTATCCGGCGGTTTTTGATTTGCCAACCCAGGCGCAGCCAGAGCGGCTAACGCTGTGGAGATAGCATGACAGTGCGCACCAAGGTTTGTGGTTTTACCCGCCCGCAGGATGCAGCCGCCGCTGCGGCGCTGGGTGTGGACGCCATAGGGTTGGTTTTTTATGCGCCCAGCCCGCGCAATGTCACCGTTGCCCAGGCACAGGCCATCATTGCCGCATTGCCACCTTTCGTGACGGTGGTGGCACTGTTCGTCAACCCGAGCGAGCAGGAGGTACAGCAAGTGCTGGCCGCCTGTGCTATCGATGTGCTGCAGTTTCACGGTGAAGAATCGCCGGCATTCTGTCGCGGCTTCCAGCGTCCTTACCTGAAAGCCGTGCGCGTACGCCCCGGGATGGATTTGGCAGCCTATGCGGCCAACTACCACGATGCACGCGGCCTGCTCACCGACGCCTTTGTCGAAGGTGCGCATGGTGGCACCGGTGCGGTGTTCGACTGGACGCTGATTCCTGCCGAATTGCCATTGCCGCTGATTTTGTCTGGCGGGCTGGATGCGGCCAACGTGGCCGATGCCGTGCGGCGTGTCAAACCCGCTGCGGTAGATGTATCCAGTGGCGTGGAGGCAGGTAAAGGTATCAAACACCCTGAGCGCGTGGCTGCCTTTCTGGCAGCAGTGCGGGCAGGGCAATATTCAATGGCACCGGACACTGGTCTGGTGCCTTAAAACAAAACCATCAGGAGCATTCCATGAGCAGTTATGACTTCCCCGATGCACGTGGCCGTTTTGGCGCGTATGGCGGTGTCTACGTAGCGGAAACATTGATGGCAGCATTGGACGAGCTGAATGCCGAGTACGCCCGCGCCAAGGCTGACCCGGCATTCTGGCAAGAGTATCACCACGAGCTGAAGCACTTCGTGGGCCGCCCCAGCCCCATTTACCACGCCAAGCGCTGGTCGGAGCAGCTGGGCGGTGCGCAGATTTACTTCAAGCGCGAAGATTTGAACCATACCGGTGCGCACAAGGTAAACAACACCATTGGCCAGGCGCTGCTTGCCCGCCGCATGGGCAAGAAGCGTGTGATTGCCGAAACCGGCGCCGGTCAGCACGGTGTCGCTTCGGCTACCGTGGCCGCGCGTTACGGTATGGAATGCGTGGTGTATATGGGCTCTGAGGACGTGAAACGCCAGGCGCCCAACGTGTTCCGCATGAAGCTGCTTGGCGCCACCGTGGTGCCGGTAGAAAGCGGCTCCAAAACCCTGAAAGACGCGCTGAACGAGGCGATGCGCGACTGGGTCACCAATATCGATAGCACCTTCTACATTCTGGGCACTGCAGCCGGCCCTCACCCGTACCCGATGCTGGTGCGCGACTTCCAGCGCATCATCGGTATCGAGGCCAAAGAGCAGATGCAGGAGATGGTTGGCCGTCAGCCGGATATGGTGGTGGCGTGCGTGGGCGGTGGCTCCAATGCTATCGGTATCTTCCATCCTTATGTGGATGTAGAAGGTGTGCGCCTGGTAGGCGTTGAGGCGGGTGGTGATGGTGTGGAAACCGGCCGTCACGCGGCGCCGCTGTCAGCGGGCAAGCCGGGTGTGTTGCATGGCTTCCGCAGCTACCTGATGCAGGATGAAGACGGCCAGATCATCGAGACCCACTCGGTATCTGCCGGTCTGGACTACCCGGGCGTCGGCCCGGAGCACAGCCTGCTGAAAGACATCGGCCGTGCCGAGTACGTGGCTATCAATGACGATGAGGCGCTGCGCGCCTTTGAAGACTGCTGCCATCTGGAAGGCATCATTCCTGCTCTGGAATCCAGCCACGCGCTGGCGCATGCTGCCAAAGTGGCGCCGACCATGGGCAAAGACCAGATTATTCTGGTGAACCTGTCCGGCCGTGGTGACAAGGACATCAACACCGTAGCCGGCCTGATGGGCATCACCCTGTGATTGTGGCGCCGGTACTGGAGGCCGCCTATCTGCAGGTGAGAGAGGGCGAGGTAGTCGCGTTCGAGCAGGCTTTTGCCGAGGCTTCGCCGCTGATCGCCACAACTGCCGGTTATGCCGGCCACACTCTGCAGCGTTGCCTGGAAGTGCCGGGGCGTTACCTGCTGCTGGTGCAGTGGCAGACGCTGGAGGCCCATACGGTGGGCTTTCGGCAGTCTGCACAATATCAGCAGTGGCGCGCATTGCTGCACCATTTCTATGATCCGTTCCCGGTGGTGGAGCATTTCACCACCGTGTTGAACCATGCATGCAAGGACCATACCGCATGAGTCGCGTAGCAGAAACCTTTGCCCGCCTGCAGGCTGCAGGCGAAAAAGCCCTGATTCCCTTCATTACCGCGGGTGACCCGAGCCCGGTATTGACCGTAGACCTGATGCACGGCCTGGTAGAAGGCGGTGCCGACATCATCGAGCTGGGTATCCCGTTTTCCGACCCGATGGCCGACGGCCCGGTGATCCAGCGCGCCAGCGAGCGCGCCTTGGCGCACAAGGTAGGTCTGCGCCACGTGCTGGCCATGGTAAAAACCTTCCGCGAAACCAACCAGCACACCCCGGTGGTCCTGATGGGTTACCTGAACCCGGTGCACGTGCTGGGCTATGAAGCATTTGCCCAGGCGGCCACCGCAGCGGGTGTGGATGGCGTACTGACAGTGGACTGCCCGCCGGAAGAGGCGGAAGACTTGACGGCGGCGCTGACCGCTGCGGGGCTGGATCCGGTATTCCTGGTGGCACCTACCACGCCGATGGAGCGGGTACGTGAAATTGCCCGTTTGGCGCGGGGCTATGTCTACTATGTGTCATTAAAAGGCGTGACCGGCGCAGGAAATCTGGACATTGACGACGTAGCGCGTAAAATTGCCGCCCTTAGAGAACACATTACTGTGCCGATCGGCGTGGGCTTTGGCATTCGCGATGCGGAAACCGCCCGCGCCATCTCTGTGGCAGCCGATGCCGTAGTGGTGGGGAGCCGTCTGGTACAGGAAATCGAGGCGGCTACACCCGAAACTGCCAAAGAGCAGTTGACCCGTCTGGTGGCTACATTGAAAGCCGCTATCCGTTAGAACAATGCTGGCCTACCCGTGCCAGCCAGCCTGCGGCCAACCTTTGGTAGACCGCAGCTTTTAGATTCAAGGAGTCAGCATGAGCTGGTTGAACAAACTCCTGCCGCCGAAAATCAAGCGCGATACGCGCGTGAGCAAGTCGTCGGCGGTGCCGGAGGGGCTGTGGAGCAAATGCCCGGCCTGCGAGGCGGTGCTTTACCATACCGACCTCCAAAGCAACCTGCAGGTCTGCCCCAAGTGTGGCCATCATCACCCGATCCACGCGCGCGAGCGCCTGGATATGCTGCTGGATGCCGAAGGCCGCCGTGAAATAGGTGCTGAAGTCAAACCGGTAGATATCCTGAAGTTCAAGGACAGCAAGCGCTACCCAGACCGTCTGGATGCCGCGCAAGAGACCACAGGTGAAGATGACGCGCTGGTGGTGATGCAGGGCAGTATCCACAACTTGCCTGTTGTTGTGGCAGCATTCGAGTTCCGTTTTATTGGTGGCTCGATGGGCTCTGTCGTCGGCGAGCGTTTTGTCCGTGGTGTGCAGGCGGCTGTTGAAGCGCGTGCGCCATTTGTATGTGTTGCCGCCTCGGGCGGTGCGCGTATGCAGGAAGGTCTGAATTCGCTGATGCAGATGGCCAAGACCTCGGCTGCATTGCAATTGTTGTCCGACCATCAGCTGCCGTTCATCTCGATCCTGACCGACCCGACCATGGGTGGTGTGTCAGCCTCGTTTGCTTTCCTGGGTGATGTGGTGATTGGCGAGCCGGGCGCATTGATCGGCTTTGCCGGCCCGCGTGTTATCGAACAGACCGTGCGCGAAACCCTGCCGGAAGGCTTCCAGCGTTCCGAGTTCCTGGTGGAAAAGGGCGCGATCGACATGATCGTGGATCGTCGGGAGCTCAAGCTCAAGGTCGCCACGCTGCTGGCCTTGCTGCAAAAAGAGCCAACGGTTGCTGCCTGAGTAAACACAATGTAGCCCTTTGCTGGGCGGGTGTTAATGAAAAAGCCTGCTTGTCTTCCAAGCAGGCTTTTTCATATGTGACGCTGGCCGTCCGTGGGCGCGCTCTGTTTGTGCGTGCTGTTGCCAGTCTGCCTGGCGGTTTTTTATTGCGGTAAATCTATAGAAACTCTTTTGGGTAATTTGCGCTGCGGTGGCAGGTTCTTGTATTTCGCTTAAAATAACACTTATAAATATCGATGATTTTTTGCGCTGTATTAATTTGAATGTTGCTTGAAGTAGGCTGTCGAGTGGCTTTGATAGATAATGGCAGTGAAACATGCATAGGGCGGCGGGATGAGTAATGACAAAGTGGCGGTGAGGGTGCGTGCCGCAGTGTTGGCAAGCCTGCTTTGTGCGCCTGCAATCGCTGCAGATCTTTCAGTCACCGTGGCAGATATGCAGGGTTTGTCCGTGCCGGATGCTGCAGTGTACTTGCTGCCATTGCAGGGCAAGGCACCCAGGGGTTCACAAAAAGGGTCTATCGAACAGATGGACAAGACGTTTATTCCCTATGTCTCCGTTGTGCAGGCAGGTACGGCAGTTTCTTTCCCCAATAAAGATACAGTGCGCCATCACGTGTATTCGTTTTCGGCACCCAAAGTATTTGACCTGAAGCTGTATTCCGGTACGCCTAGCCAGCCGGTGGTGTTTGATAAGCCGGGTCTGGTTGCGCTGGGTTGTAATATTCACGACTGGATGCTGGCGTATGTGCTGGTAGTGGAAACCCCCTGGTTTGCTGTCAGCAAGGATCGCGGAAACGCTGTGGTAGAAAATGTCCCGGCGGGGGATTACAACATGCTGATATGGCACCCCCGCATGAAAGAAGAAATGATGCAGCAGATCAAAGTAGGGGCCGCGGCACAGGCGGTGCGGGTCAGAGTTACATTAAGCAAGCCAGACTTGCGCCGGCAAGGGGGTTGATGTGCGTTTGGCAAAAACCTTGCGTTTCAGGGTCGCCCTGCTGTTTACCACCTTGCTGGCGGTAGTGTTGGGTGTCTCTTTCTTTATGGTCAGTGCGGCCAACCTGGGTATTTTCGAAGAGCAAGCCGAGCAAGAGCTGGAAACCGGGCAGCGCGTATTCAACCGTTTGCTGGAGCAAAACAGCAAGCTGCTGATCCAGGCGACGCAGGTACTGGTGGGGGACTTTGCTTTCCGCGAGGCGCTGGCTACGGCAGATGGCCCGACCATGCTTTCTGCGCTGAAAAACCATGCCAATCGCCTGGGGGCAGAGCTGGTATTGCTTAGCGACCTGCAAGGCAGTGTGCCGGCAGACAATCTGGGGGTGGCGCGTGATGGCATTTACCCCTTCCCCGACTTGATGCAAACGGCCCGCAAAGACGGTGTGGCCAGCGGTATCAAAGTGGTAAAAGGCGAGGCTTATGAGCTGGTGGTGGTACCGGTCAAGGCACCGGTGGTCATCGGCTGGATAACCCTGGGGGTGAAGCTTACCGGCAAGGTTGCCACCGATCTGAAAGAAATGTCCGATCTGGAGGTGACTTTCTTAACCAAGGATGGCAAGGGAGACTGGCATAGTTTTGCTTCTACTCTGCCGCCCGAGCAGCTGAAAGATCTGCTTTCTCACCCTACGCATGAAAAGCGCCTGGAACTGGCCGGTGCACCGTACCAGTCCCGCTTGCTGCCTATTGCGGGCGGTGGTGGCGGCCACGTCTACGCCGTATTGCAGCGCCCGCTGCTGGAAATCCTGGCCCCCTTTTATGCCTTGCAAAAAGCTTTGCTGGCTTTGGCTATTGCCAGCCTTTTGCTATGCATTCTTGCCAGCTTCAAGGTGGCGGGGGTAGTGACGACGCCCTTGCACCGCTTGGTGACGGTAGCCAGGAAAATTCGGGATGGCAGCTATGCCGAAAAAGTAGAGCGCCCTGAAACCAGCGAGCTGGCCGAGCTGGCCGATAGCCTGGACCACATGCAGACAGCCATTGCCGAGCGTGAGCAGGAAATCCTGGCGCTGGCCTACCGCGACACGCTGACTGGCCTGGTGAACCGGGCTGGTTTTCTGAGCGAGCTGGGACGCCGTCTGGAAAACAGCGCGCAGAGCCAGACCGTGATGCTGCTGGATCTGGATCGCTTCCAGCAGCTGAACGATACCTTGGGCCATGTGGCCGGTGACCGTGTCATCATGCGTATCGGCTTCTGGCTGCATGCCGAGGTGGCGCGCTTTGGTGGGGTGCTGGCACGTTTGGGCGGCGACGAGTTTGCCTTTGTTGTCTCCGGCACTGACTATCAGGAAGTGCTGCAGGCGGTGCTGCAAGGTTTCGAGCGGCAGCTGGCGGTAGATGAAAGAAAGCTGGATGTGCGCGCCAGTATCGGCATTGCCAGCTATCCGGAGCACGCTGCTACGGCACAGGACCTGCTGCGCTGCGCGGACGAGGCGATGTATGTATCCAAGCGCAAGAAGTGCACCGTATCGGTATACGACGCGGCCAAACGCCAGTTCCGCGAAGAGCATCTTTCCCTGCTGGGCGACCTGAAAGAAGCGCTGAACCAGGAGCAGCTTACCCTGCATTACCAGCCCAAAGTGGCACTGGATGGCAGCCTGCATTGCGAAGCCGAAGCACTGGTACGCTGGGAGCACCCGGTACGCGGCTTTGTGCCGCCGTTTGAGTTCATTCCGTTTGCCGAACAAACCGGCTATATCCGCGAGATTACCCATTGGGTGATTGCGCGCGCCTGTATTGATGGCGCCGAGCTGTTGGCCGCAGGCACGCCGGTGCGCATCTCGGTCAACCTGTCTACGCGGGATTTGCTGGACGCGGCGCTGCCGGCGTTTGTGGATAGCTGCCTGACCATGGCGGGCCTGCCCAAGCAGTACTTGTGTCTGGAGATCACGGAAAGCGGGGTGATGGAAGACCCGGATCGTGCGCTGGAAACACTGCATGCCTTGCGCAATATGGGTATGGCGCTGGCTATCGACGATTATGGTACCGGCTATTCTTCGCTGGCCTACGTCAAGCAGCTGCCAGTATCCGAGCTGAAAATCGACCGCGCCTTTGTCAAGGAAGTGGTCGAGAGCGAGGCGGACGCCATGATTGTGCGCTCCACTACCGAGCTGGCCCATTCTCTGGGTTTCAAGGTGGTTGCCGAGGGCGTGGAAACGCTGGAAATCAGCGACAAGCTGCGCGAGCTGGGCTGTGATTTTGGCCAGGGCTACTTCTACTCGCGGCCTGTGCCGCTGGCGGCTTTCGCAACCTGGTTGCGCAAGTATCAGGGCTTGTAAATCCAGCCAGGGGGTAAGACAGACCAGGCCGATGTGCGTTTAGCATTGCCTGAAAAATATGCGGCATAGCCAAGTGGCTGATGCCGCATATTTTTTTTGGGGTTTTCACAGCTTGTCCACAGCTTTTTCCCGTTTTGCTGTGGATATCTGCCTAGTCCAGCGTAGTTGGCGCGATGATGATGCCGGCGCGCAGGCCGATACTGACGCGCGGGTTGGGGAAGAGAATGCGCTCTTCTCCGCCTTTGGCGATATGGCGAATATCGCCGTCTTCGGCAATCAGCATGCCATCAGGCAATGCGGTGAAGTTTTCCACCTCGTCTGCCAGGTGCAAGACGAAGTCGCCACTGTGCTTGATCAGGTCGTAGCTGGCGCGGAATAGTTGTACCTTGCTGGCATCGTAGGGCCCGGCGCTGTGCGGTTGGCCGCAGACCAGCCGCCGCAGCGCCTGATCGATGCCGCTAAAGCGGCTCAGGTCGTTCTGGCCAAACGGGCGGGCTTTGCCTAGCTCCAGCGTAAAGGCGTCTGCCTGGCAATGCTGGCTGGTGAAATAGCTGAAGGTGGCGGCTGGCTTGCTGTGCAGCAGTACGGTATGGATGTCAGCCTGGGCAAGCCACATCAGCTGTTCGCGGTTGTGCTGGCGATCATGCAGGTAAGGGTAGATGGCAAAACGCTCGAATACCGAACCACGAATCGCGGTGTGCAGGTCGTAGTGGCGGCGCGGGCCGTTGGCGCCGGTAAAGAAATGCTCTGCAGCCTGCTCCAGCTCGGCAGCGCGTGCCGCCTCGGCAGCTTGCTGCTGGCCGGCATGCTGGCCGTTGAACAGGCGGTTCATGTCGTAATCGATAAAACGCTTGCCCGCTTGCATGGCCGGGATGTTGCCCAGGGCTACCAGTAGCCGGGCGTGTAGGGGTAGGGTGCCATCCAGCAGGTCGTTCACGATGCCGCTTAACACTTCGATAGGTGCAGTTTCATTGCCGTGCACGCCGGCAGACAGCAGGACGTGCTCAAGGTTGGCCGCAGGGTGGGCAGGGCGGAGCTCCAGCAGCCCCGGGGCAAGCCAGTGCGCGTGAATGCCGTGCTGCTGCCATTGTGGCTGCCCGGGTGTTAGCGCTTGTAGGGTAAGGGACAGGAAATCCTTGGCGGGGTGAAACGGGTTCATGGTGCTTCCTTCAGGGTTTGCCCCATTCTAAACAAAGACCCGTGGCGCCAAAGGCTGGCGGCACGGGTCTGAACATTGATGGCGCAATCGTGCAAATCAGAGCATCCAGCTGGGTGTCCTTTTTTGCAGGTAGGCATAAATCCCTTCGCGGCCTTCCTCGCTGGTGCGCACGCTGGTGATGCGCTCGATGCTGATGTCCAGCGCAGCCTGGCTGGTGCCCAGCTGGCTGATGTCGTTCACCAGCTGTTTGGCCGCCACCATGGCTTGCGGGCCATTGTGCAGCAGGTGGCGCAGCGTCATCTCCAGGCTGGCGTCCAGCTCGTCTGCCTCGACGACCTGGTGTACCAGCCCCAGCCGTTTGGCTTTGCCGGCATTGAATCGCTCTGCCGTAATGAAGTAGCGCCGTGTGGCGCGCGCGCCGATGGCGCGGATGATGTAGGGGGCAATGGACGAGGGAATGCTGCCCAGTTTGACCTCGGAAAAGCCGAACAGGCTGTCGGTGCAGGAAATGGCCACGTCGCAGCAGGCTACCAGCCCCACGCCAATGCCGAATGCCGAGCCATGCACCTTGGCGATGGTGGGTTTGGGTAGCGTATCCAGGGTGACCATCAGCTCGGCCAGCAGGCGGGCCTGCTGTTGCAGGGTGGCGTCTTCGGCGCTGTTGAGCCTTTCCAGCCATTGCATATCGTGGCCGGTAGAGAAGTTCATGCCGCTGCCGGTCAGTACGATGGCCCGGATGGACGGGTCACGGCCCAGCTCTTTCAGCTCGCGGGTAAGGCGTAGCGCCAGGGTGTCGTCAATGGCGTTGTGCAGCTCTGGCCGGTTGAGTGACAGCGTGGCGATATTACGATCATCTACAGATAGCAGGATGCAATCCTGGGCCATGAGAAACCTCCTTTACGGGGTGGCAAACTGGAAAATGTGTTGGCAGAACTGTTGCGGTGCTTCCAGGTGCAGCGCGTGGCCGGCACCGGGCAGGATGCTCAGGCTGGCGCCGGGTATACCCTGCTGCAATAGTCGGGCCTGATATAGCGGGGTCAGGCGGTCTTCGTCCCCTACGATGATATGGGTCGGTACTGCCAGGTCCCCCAGCCAGCTGCGTGCATCGTGTGCCATGACGCCAGCGATAATGCGCTCGATGGCAGACCACTCTACCGTGGCGGCAATGCGTTTCAAGTCCGGCAGCATGGCCTGGCCGGCCTGCAGGAAGCGGCTGGAAAACAGCCATGGCAAGCTGATATCAAAGCGCAGGTCGCTACCGCCGGCCGCCTCGGCCTGGGACCAGCTTAACGCAATCTGGGTATTGATGGCATCCGACCACGCCAGGGTGGCTGCCAGCAACATGCGGCCAACCTTGTGCGGGTGGCGGCGTGCAAAGTGCTGGGCCACCATGCCACCGTATGACAAGCCGGCCAGGTAGACCTGCTGCACGCCCAGGTGATCCAGCAGGGCGGCGGCATCGTCTGCCTGGCGGGTCAGGGCGTAGGCTGGCTGTTCGGTGGCTTCGCTCTGCCCTTGCCCCTGAAAGTCCAGCCGGATCAGGCGAAAGCGCTGCTCCAGCATGGGGGCCATCAGTGTCCAGGCTGCGGTACTCATGGTCAGGCCATTAAACAGCATCAGCGGCTGGCTACCCTGGCCGCTAACTTCGTAGTACAGCTGGCGCTGCTCGGTTTGCATGAACGGCATGGTGCGCTCCCTATGCTGTTGTTTTCTCCATTCTAGGCAATTTCATGCACTGTGCTCTGCCATTACTGTGTTGGTGGCTGGGTGGGGCTGCATTGTCTGTCACAAATAAGTACTAAAGTTGCCTGGTTATCGATAGCAGGTGTCCCATGAATACATGTCTTGATGATGTGACGCTCGCCATGCCCCAGCCGGCCCCCAGCCGCCTGCTGCTGGAGAGAATCATCCGCGAAGGCCTGGTGCAGGTGGTGTTTCAGCCTATTGTCTATCTGGCTTCCGGCGAGCTGCTCGGGTACGAGGCGCTGGTTCGCGGGCCTTCCGATTCCATTTTGCACTCGCCAGTGGCCTTGTTCGCCCATGCGGCGGAGGCCGGCCTCTCTGCCGTGCTGGACCAGGTCTGCATGTCCGCCGTGCTGCGCGAGTTCGCGCGCCAGCAGTTGCCCGGCCAGCTATTCATGAACGTCATGCCCGATACGCTGCTGTGCGACGACCTGACCGTAGACGGGCTGCTGGGGATGCTGGCCGTTAGCGGTGTGCCGCCGGAGCGTGTGGTGCTGGAGCTGACCGAAACCCGGCCCAATGCCACCTACCCGGTATTGCGCAAAGTGGTAGACGCTTTGCGCGCCAGCGGGCTGCGGCTGGCGCTGGATGACCTGGGTGAGGGCTACTCCAATCTGCGCTTGTGGAGCGAGCTAAGCCCGGAGCTGGTCAAACTGGACAAGTACTTTGTTCAAAATATTCACCAGGACCCGATCAAGTTGCAGTTTGTCCGCTCGCTGGTCGACATGGCGCGGGCTGCCGGCTCTACGCTGGTGGCCGAAGGGGTGGAGCTGCCAGAGGAGCTGGCGGTCTTGCGTGATCTGGGGGTGCTGATGGGGCAGGGCTATCTGATGTCACGCCCGGTGGCCAGGCCGGGCAAGGCCACCCGCTATACCTTGCCGGGCTATGCGCCGGTAAAGGTTGGCCGCACGCTGCCGCAGGCGCGTAGCCTGCTGATGGCGGTGCAGGCGCTGCCGGATACGGCCAACTGCGAGCAGGCTTATCGCTTGTTTGCCGACCAGCCGGATCTGTTTGCCATCCCGGTGTTGCGCGGTGGCCGGCCGGTGGGGCTGCTGTCCCGCCACCACGTGCTGGAGTCGTTTGCCAAGCCATTCAGCCGCGAATTGCTGGCCAAGAAATCATGCATGGCGCTGGCAGACGGTGCGCCACTGGTGGTGCCGGCAGAGCTGGATATCCAGACGCTGTCCCATCGTGTGGTGGCGGCTGACCGGCGCTACCTGCTGGATGGCTTCATCATCGTGGAGGATGGCCACTATCTGGGCATGGGGACTGGCCACGACCTGATGCGTGTCATCAGCGAACAACAGCTGTTGGCCGCACGCTACGCCAACCCGCTGACTGGCTTGCCAGGCAACGTACCTATCAGCGACGAGGTAGCGCGTTTGCTGGAGGAGGGCCGCCATTTTGCTGTGGCGTATGTGGACCTGGACCATTTCAAGCCATTCAACGATCAGTACGGTTATGGTGCAGGCGATGACATGATCCGGCTGCTTGGCACCATTCTGGAAACCACCGTAGACAGCGCGCGCGACTTTGTTGGCCATGTGGGGGGCGATGATTTTGTGCTGTTGTTGCAAAGCTGCAACTGGGAAATGCGCCTGCAGCGTGCCTTGCAGCAGTTTGATCAGAGCGTGCTGGCCCTTTTTTCAGAAGGGGACCGTTTGGCCGGAGGCTTTTGCGTGGCGGATCGTCAGGGGCAGGTGCGCTTTTTCCCGCTAACCAGCGTGTCGATTGGTGTATTGCAGGTCAGGCCGGGTTTTTTTGCCTCGCACTACGCGGTGGCTTCGGCAGCAACGCAGGCCAAAAAAATGGCGAAAAAACAGGATGGTAGCGCAATTTATATCGAAAACGACGTGATGTCCACGGTGATGCATTGATAAATGTGCGTTGTTTGATCGCTTAAACGTAGCGGCGTACTGGCTGCTCATATTGCGGTGCCCATCCGCTAAAATCGGGCATCTTGCTGTGGAGTAAGCATTTTTATGCTGCGACGCGGCATTTTTTTTGCCAATCGTACTGATCTGGCCTGGCTTTTGCATGTCTGTTGTCAATTTTATTAAACATCGGCTAATCTGCTCTTGCTGCAACGCTGGCAGGCATCATTCTGGTGCGTATGCTTGGCTGCTTTGTCCTGGCTGCGGAAGTGTCGGCCTGCTGCCGGGGTGGTGCTACGAGTCGGGCGCTGGTATCGCGGCACAGGTAAAGAAGTGCTGTTGCGAGCTGTGTGGCAAGGCATTTGCCCCCTTGGGCATATTGCTTGCCGGGCTGGCGGCAGGGTAGGGTAGGGTTTGGCCGTTTTGAAATGGCAGAAGTGAACATTACAGGGGGTGAGCAACACCCTCGCGAGGAAAAATCATGGTGGAAACTGTCAAACAGGCTGCGGCATCCGCACAGGGTGCGCCGTATCTGCGCATTGCCAATGTGGTGAAAAAGTTCGGGGATACCACGGCAGTCGATGGTGTGGATCTGGATATCCGCAAAAACGAGATTTTTGCCCTGCTGGGCAGCTCCGGGTGTGGCAAGTCCACCCTGTTGCGCATGTTGGCGGGGATGGAGCGGCCAACCTCCGGCAAGATCATTCTGGATGGCGAGGACATTACGGCCTTGGCGCCATACGATCGCCCCATCAATATGATGTTCCAGAGCTATGCGCTGTTTCCGCACATGAGCGTGGCGGACAATATTGCCTTTGGCCTGAAGCAGGACAAAATGCCCAAAGGCGAAATCGACGCCCGTGTCGCCGAGATGCTGGACCTGGTGCAGATGCGCAAATACGCCAACCGCAAACCCTACCAGCTGTCCGGTGGCCAGCAGCAGCGTGTCGCACTGGCGCGTAGCCTGGCCAAGCGGCCAAAGCTGCTGTTGCTGGATGAGCCGCTGGGGGCACTGGATAAAAAGCTGCGTCAGCAAACCCAGCTGGAGCTGGTGAATACGCTGGAGCAGGTGGGGGTGACCTGCATCATGGTGACGCACGATCAGGAAGAGGCCATGACCATGGCTACCCGTATCGGCATCATGAGCGAAGGCCAGCTGCTGCAGATCGGCAGCCCTGCCGAGATTTACGATTACCCGAACTGTCGCTTTACTGCCGAGTTCATTGGCGACACCAATATGTTTGCCGGCCCGGTGGTGGTGGATGAGCCGGATAGCGTGGAAATCGATTCGCCCGAGCTGGGCAGCCGCATCCATATCGACCATGGCATCACCGGGCCCAAAGGCATGCAGGTGTGGGCCAGTATCCGCCCTGAGGATGTGCACCTCGATGTGGTGCCACAGCCTGCCGGCCCGAACGTGGCGCGCGGCCAGGTGCATGATATTGCCTACCTGGGCAGCTTCTCGGTGTATCACGTGAAGCTGGCGAGCGGCAAAGTGGTGAAGTCCATGGTGGCGGCCAACCATTGGCACGAAAACAGCATTACCCCGCCTACCTGGGGTGATACCGTTTATGTGAGCTGGCGCCCAGACATGCCCGTTGTGCTGACCCGGTAAGGAGTAGCGTGATGAATATGTCGCGACTGTTACGCAAGCTCAAGCCAGGCAAGGGTGCGGTGATCGCCGTACCGTTCTTCTGGCTGATGCTGTTCTTCCTGGTGCCGTTCTTCATTGTGTTGAAGATCAGCTTTGCCGAGCAGGATCTGGCGATTCCGCCGTTTACCAGCCTGTTGCAGGTTGAGGATGGTGTGCTGCAAAGCCTTACCCTGTACTTTGGCAACTTCCACTTCATCTTTACCGACGGGCTGTATGCGGCAACGTATCTGTCGTCGCTGAAGGTGGCCTTTTTCACTACCGTGATGTGCCTGTTGCTGGGCTACCCCATCGCCTACGCCATTGCACGGGCTGACCCGGCACGCCGTAACGTGCTGCTGATGCTGGTGATGCTGCCGTTCTGGACATCGTTCCTGCTGCGGGTGTATGCCTGGATGGGCTTGCTGAACGAAACCGGCCTGATCAACAACTTCCTGCTGTCGATCGGCCTGATCAGCGAGCCGCTGCACCTGTTCCACAACGATTTCTCGCTGTACCTGGTGATGGTGTACGCCTACCTGCCGTTCATGATCCTGCCGCTGTTTTCGCACCTGGTGAAAATGGACATGCGTCTGCTGGAAGCTGCGGCCGACCTGGGCGCTGGGCCGATCAAGGCGTTCCTGACCATTACGCTGCCCTTGTCCAAAAACGGCATCATCGCTGGCTCCATGATGGTGTTCATTCCGGCCGTGGGCGAGTTTGTTATCCCCGAGCTGGTGGGTGGTACCGACACGCTGATGATAGGCAAGGTGCTGTGGAACGAGTTCTTCGATAACAACAACTGGCCGATGGCATCGGCAGTGGCCATCATCATGGTACTGATGCTGATTGTGCCGATCGCGCTGCTGCATCGCTACGAGACGCGCGAGCTGGAGGGCAAGGGCAATGCATAACAAACTGTCGCCATTCCTGAAGGGCGTGCTGGTGGTGGGTTTCCTGTTTCTGTACATCCCTATTGTTAGCCTGATTGTGTACTCGTTTAACGAGTCCAAGCTGGTTACCGTGTGGGGCGGGTTCTCTACCAAATGGTACGCGTCGCTGTTTGCCAACGAGCAGATCATGTCTGCGGTAAAGCTGTCCATCGAGATTGCCTTGGCTAGCGCCCTGGCAGCGGTAGTGCTGGGGACCATTGCCGGCTTTGTGCTGGCACGGTTCAAGCGCTTTCCGGGTAGCACGCTGTTTGCCGGCATGATGACGGCACCGATGGTGATGCCGGAGGTGATTACCGGCTTGTCCATGCTGCTGTTGTTCATCTCCATGCAGCAGCTGATCGGTGTGCCTAGCGAACGCGGCTTCATCACGATCTGGGTAGGTCACACCACACTGTGCATGGCCTACGTAGCGGTGGTGGTGCGTTCGCGCCTGCTGGAAATCGACCAGAGTCTGGAAGATGCGGCCATGGACCTGGGTGCGCGCCCGCTGAAGATCTTCTTCGTGATTACCTTGCCGCTGGTGTCGCAGGCTATTGCCTCTGGCTTCCTGCTGTCGGTGACGTTGTCGCTGGACGATCTGGTGACCACGGCCTTCCTGTCCGGCCCGGGTTCTACCACGCTGCCACAGGTGATCTTCTCCAAAGTGCGTCTGGGCCTGAACCCAGAGATCAACGCGCTGGCCAGTATCACTGTGCTGGTAGTTGGGGTGGTGGTGTTGCTGGCGAACTACCTGATGCTCAATGCACAGCGTAACCGCGACAAAGCCATTGCTGCCGCCATGCGTGAAAGCGGCGCCCACAGCTAGCTTGTTGTTCTGAGTAACGGCGGTGCCTTGCGGTGCCGCCGTTTTTCATGCCCGCCGCCTTGCCATGCAGGGTTGGCTGCATTAACCGTTTTGTGTCGAGGTTCTTATGCTCTCGTTTGCCCATCAGCCGCATGTTCCTTCCTATTACGCAGCCACTGCCACGCCGTGGGCGCCTGCGCCGGCCTTGCAGGGTAATGTGGAATGCGATGTCTGCGTGGTGGGTGGCGGCCTGGCTGGCGTGTCTGCTGCGTTGAATCTGGCGGAGCAGGGCTTGCGTGTGGTGCTGCTGGAAGGCTCGCACATCGGCTTTGGCGCTTCGGGCCGTAATGGCGGGCAGGTGATTGCCGGGTATGCCTGTGATATGGATACCATCAAGGGGCAGGTGGGCTTGGCCGCGGCGCAGCGTTTCTGGCAGATGTCGGTGGAGGCGATCGAGATCATCGAACAGCGCGTGCGCCAGCACCAGATCGACTGCCAGTGGACACGCGGCTTCTGCAATGTGGCGGTGAAGCCTGCGCATCTGGCCGGTTTGCAAGACTGGCAGCGCGAGCTGGCCGATTGCTACAGCTACCCGTATTGCGAGCTGTGGGGCAAAGAAAGGTTGGTCGCAGTGCTGGGCTCCAGCCGCTATCAGGGGGGCTTGTTTGACCCTTTGTCCGGGCATATCCACCCGCTGAACTACCTGCTCGGGCTGGCGCGGGCGGCGCGCGCTGCGGGTGTGCAGATTTACGAGCAGACGCCAGTGCAAGCCTTCCGTGCTGGCGAGGCACCGCTGGTGCAATGCGAGCAGGGCACGGTGCGCTGCCGGCAGCTGGTGTTGGCTTGCAATGCCTATCTGGGCCAGCTCGCCCCCTCGCTGCAAAGCCGCATCATGCCGGTGGGTACTTATGTCATCGCTACCGCGCCACTGGGCGAAGCGCGCGCGCGTAGCCTGATCGCCAACAATATGGCAGTGTGCGATACCAATTTTGTGCTGGACTACTACCGCCTGTCTGCCGACCATCGTCTGCTGTTTGGCGGCAAGGTCAGCTATTCCGGGCGCGAGCCACGCCAGCTGGCGCAGGCTATGCGCGCCGACATGCTGCGGGTGTTCCCGCAGCTGGCTGATGTGGCGGTGGACTATGCCTGGGGCGGCTTCTGCGATATCACCCTGAACCGCGCGCCGGACTTTGGCCGCCTGGCGCCCAATATCTTCTATGCCCAAGGGTTTTCCGGCCATGGTGTGGCCAATACCGGTCTGGCCGGCAAGGTCATTGCCGAGGCCGTCGCCGGTGACGACAGCCGCCTGGCGTTGTTCGAGCAGCTGCAGCATCGGCGCTTCCCGGGTGGCAGCCTGCTGCGTACGCCGGCACTGGTGCTAGGCATGGCGTGGTATCGGCTGCAGGACTATCTATAGCCATTTGTCTGGCTGGCCTTTGGTGCAAGCCGGGCTGCCGGGTGTTGAATATCATGCACGTGGCTGCTGGCTGCTTTTCTAGGCTATACGGGTGTGTCGGTTAAAAAACATTCATGTGAAACCGTTATGCTCGGCACGAGTGCGGCAGTCTGGCAGGTAGGGTGTTAATTAAAATCAACGCCCAAAAATTGTGCTTGTCAAGCTGTGTGATGTTGCTAAAATCCGCGCTCGTTTTTGCGGCACTCGCCGCACGACTGCGCGCTCCGACATCCCAGGCCCACATGAAGCTTTCCAGCCCGAAAGCCGCGCACTAAGGAGCAGTTTCCATTTATTGCATAACTAGGGAAATCCTTTCATGGCTTGGACTGTGGCGGATAGCCGTAGCCTGTATGGCATACGGCACTGGGGCGCTGGCTATTTCAATGTCGGCGAAAATGGCTGCGTAAAAGTACGCCCGAATGTACATCAACAACGCGAAATCGATCTGTTCGAGCTGGCGCATACGCTGGGCGACCGTGGCCTGGACATGCCGCTGCTGGTGCGTTTCCCCGATATTCTGCAAGACCGCGTTACCCGCCTGTGTCACGCCTTCAATAATGCAATCGCCAGCCAGAACTACGGCAACCGCTATACCGCCATTTACCCGATCAAGGTGAACCAGCAAGAAGCGGTGGTGAAGAGCATCATCGCTACCCAGGACGTATCCATTGGCCTGGAAGCCGGCTCCAAGCCAGAGCTGATGGCCGTACTGGCACTGGCGCCCAAAGGCTGCACCATTGTGTGCAATGGCTATAAAGACCGCGACTTCATCCGTCTGGCGCTGATGGGTCAGCGCCTGGGCCACGAAGTGTTCGTGGTGATCGAAAAAGAATCCGAAGTGGATCTGCTGATCCAGGAAAGCGCCAAGCTGGGCGTAAAAGCCAACCTGGGTCTGCGCGTGCGCCTGTCGTCGCTGGCGTCCAGCAAGTGGGCCGATACCGGTGGCGAGAAGGGCAAGTTCGGCCTGTCTGCTGCGCAGCTGATCTCGGCGGTGGACAAGCTGGTGGCTGCCGGCCACGGTGATAATGTGCGCCTGATGCACTTCCACATGGGCTCGCAGATTGCCAACATCGCCGACTACCGCGCCGGCTTCCGCGAAGCCATCCGCTACTTTGGTGAACTGCGCGCGCTGGGCCTGCCGGTAGACCACGTGGACGTGGGCGGTGGTCTGGGCGTGGACTACGACGGTACCCACTCGCGTAACGCCAGCTCCATCAACTACGACATGGACGAGTACGCCAGCGTGATCGTGTCCATGCTGTCTGAGTTCTGCGACGAGAACGGCATCCCGCACCCGCGCATCCTGTCCGAATCCGGCCGCGCCATGACCGCGCACCACGCGGTGTTGCTGGTGAACGTGACCGACGTAGAGCGCCTGCCCGATACCATGCCGCACATCGAGGACCTGTCGGCCATGTCGCGCCCGGTGCGCAAGCTGGTGGAGCTGATGAACCTGACCGACTCGGAGATGGTGACAGAAACTTACTACCGCGCCAGCCATCTGGTATCGGAAGCATCCGACATGTACGCCGAAGGCCGCCTCACGCTGAAAGAGAAAGCCATTGCCGAGCAGGTACACGCCGCATTGTGCCGCCGCCTGCAAGCGCAGCTTACCGCCAGCCAGCGCAGCCAGCGCCAGGTATACGACGAGCTGACCGACAAGCTGGCCGACAAGTACTTCTGCAACTTCTCGGTGTTCCAGAGCCTGCCGGATACCTGGGCTATCGACCAGGTGCTGCCGATCATGCCGATTCACCGCCTGGACGAGCAGCCTACCCGCCGCGCCGTGCTGCAGGATCTGACCTGCGACTCCGACGGCAAGGTAAAGCAGTATGTCGACCAGCAGAGCATCGAAAACAGCATGCCGGTACACGAAGTGAAGGTGGGGGACGAATACCTGATCGCCGTGTTCATGGTGGGGGCTTACCAGGAGATCCTGGGCGATATGCACAACCTGTTCGGTGATACCGACTCGGTAAACGTCTACGTGCGTGAAGGTGGCAAAGTGACCTTCGAGGGTGTGGAAGAGCACGATACCATCGAGGACATGCTGCGCTACGTGCACCTGTCGCCAGAAGAAATCCTCAACCGCTACGAATCCAAGGCGCGGATGGCGGGGCTGAGCCAGGAAGAGCGCTCCAGCTACTTTGCCGAGTTCTGCCGCGGCCTGAAGCAATCGTCTTATCTGAGCGTGTAAACCAGGGTTGGCCGCATGCGGCCAACCTTGAAGAGCAAAACAAAAGCCACGGTGCGTTCGCCGTGGCTTTTGTTTTTGGGGTGCTGTGCGGCTAGTTGGCTGCCTTGAACAGCTGCACGCTGTCGTCGAGTTCGGCCATCAGGCTATCCAGGCGCTCGGTAGCCTGGGCAATGGTTTCGGCTTCGCCAGACAGGCTGCGGGCGGCTTCGCCGACTGCCGTGATATTGCTGGTAAAGCGGCTGAAGCCCTGGTTTTGCGACTCCTCGGCTTGCGCTACCTCGCGCAGCAACTGGATAAGGCGGTGCGTGTCCTGGATGATGCCGGCCAGGCGTTGCTGGGCATCCACGGTGTTTTCGCGGCCGCTACGCATCTGCGCGTTGCCATCGCGAATGGCGTCGATAGCCTGGTTGGTACCGTCCACGATCAGGCGGATTTTGGACTCGATATCCAGCGTGGCGTGCTGGGTGCGCTCGGCCAGCTTGCGTACTTCGTCTGCCACCACGGCAAAGCCGCGGCCCATTTCGCCGGCGCGTGCGGCCTCGATGGCAGCATTCAGCGCCAGCAGGTTGGTCTGGTCAGCAATATCACGGATCAGCTGTACGATGCCGCTGACTTCGGCACTGCGCTGACCCAGGTCTTCCATGCGCTCTGCCGCCCGCGCGATCACATCACCCGCCTGGTTCAGCTGGCTCACGGCTTTGTCCATGGCCTGGCCGCCACCGTTGGCCGCCTCGCCGGCATGGATAGCCATGCTGGTGGCGCTTTGCGACTGGCTGGCGTTTTGCGCGGTCACCGCTGCCATGCTCTGGGCGGAGCCCACCATGTCGTCGGCGCGCTTGCGCTGCTCGCTCATGGTGCGGGCAATCATCTGGGTGCTGGTGGCAATGCCGCGGCTTTCGGTGCCGGCAGCGTGTAGCGAGCTGGTCACCTGCGCCATCATCTGTTTCATGGCTGCTGTGGCGCGCTCGGCTTCTTCGCGTGCGGCTTCCAGTTTTTCGAAAGTGCGGGTTTTGGCGCGGTCATAAGCCAGCGCCAGCGCCAGCACCACCAGCGACAGGCCGATCAGCGACTTGGCTTGCAGCTTGGGCAGCTCTTCGTGCGGGATGGGTGTGGGCGGGATGTCGCCAGCGGCAGAGAGGCCGAAGATCAGGCCGATCATCAGGAAAGTCAGCAGCGTCCACACCACACCTGCGGTACGACCGCCAACAAAAATGGCGGCAAACGGGATGCAGGCAAACCACATGACGCTGGTGGACATGATGCCGCCATTGACATACACCATCCACGCCACCATGGCGAACATGGTGAAGATGATGTACTGGGCAACGGTGCGTAAAGCGCCGGTGAGTTTGAGTAGGAGCGGGCCCAGCAGCATCAGCACGCCGCCCAGCACAATGCCGTGCGCCATGGCGTCGTGGTGCAACTTGTAATAAGAGATGGCGAATAGGGGGGCGATGGTGCCGGCTAGCAGGCCAACGCTTACGACGGTGCGTGCGCGAATCAGGCTGTCTGGTTCTTGCCTGAGCTGATCGGAAATAAACCACTCTGTGAAAGTGTGAAGCGACATATTCCATCCTCGTGTGTCGTGCTGAGCTGCGCCAGCTTTAAAAAGTATAGTTATTTTTTTAAGGGTTTCCCCTTGATCCTAAAACAGTTGTTTTAATTGAACAAGCGCAAGCTTGGTTTGATGAATCTATCGATAGCTGTTATGCAAGCAGCAATGAAAAAACCCGCAGCGGCGATGCCGGTGCGGGCTGGATGTCGATGGCGTAGCCTTAGTGCTGGTGCAGCTGTTCGGCCTGGATCGCAGTTAGGGCAATGGTGTAAACGATGTCGTCGACCAAAGCGCCACGCGATAAATCGTTTACCGGCTTGCGCAAGCCCTGCAGCATTGGCCCCACCGATACCACGTTGGCCGAGCGTTGTACGGCCTTGTAGGTGGTGTTGCCGGTGTTCAGGTCTGGGAACACGAACACGTTGGCACGGCCGGCCACCGGGCTGTCCGGTGCTTTTTGGCGGCCCACCGATTCCACGCTGGCGGCGTCGTACTGCATAGGGCCGTCGATCAGCAGGCCGGGGCGTTTTTCGCGGGCGATGCGCGTGGCTTCGCGTACTTTTTCCACGTCGTCGCCGCTGCCGGAGCTACCGGTAGAGTAGGAAATCATCGCCACGCGCGGCGGGATGCCAAACGCTGCCGCCGAGTCGGCCGACTGGATGGCAATGTCGGCCAGCTCTTCGGCGCTTGGGTCCGGGTTCACTGCGCAGTCGCCGTATACCAGCACCTGGTCCGGCATCAGCATGAAGAACACGCTGGACACCAGTTTGGCCTCCGGTGCGGTCTTGATCAGCTGCAGGGCAGGGCGGATGGTGTTGGCTGTGGTGTGTACGGCGCCGGAAACCAGGCCGTCTACCTCGTTCAGTGCCAGCATCATGGTGCCCAGCACCACATTGTCTTCCAGCTGGCGCTCGGCCATCGGGGCGCTCAGGCCCTTGCTCTTGCGCAGCTCGACCATGGGCGCCACGTAGCGGCTGCGTACCTCGGCCGGCTCGACGATTTCCACACCCTCGGGCAGGCTGATGCCCTGTGCTTCGGCTACTTGCAGGATTTCGGCACGCTCGCCAATCAGCACGCAGTGGGCAATGCCTTTCTCGTGGCAGATGGCGGCAGCTTTCACCGTGCGCGGCTCATTGCCTTCTGGCAGCACAATGCGCTTGGCGGCGTGGCGGGCTTTTTCCATCAGCTGGAAGCGGAACGCCGGCGGGGACAGGCGTTTTTCGCGTGTCTGGCCAATGCGCTGTTGCAGCTGGGCTGTGTTCAGGCGCTCGGCGACAAAGGCCACCACGCGTTCCATGCGCTCCAGGTCGTCGGCAGGCACCTGGCGGCTCATGGCAGCGATCAGTGTGGTGGTATCCAGGGTGTTGGTGTCAATGGACAGCACCGGCAGGCCGCTGGTGAACGCCTTGTGGCACAGCTGCTGGATGCGCTCGTCCGGCTCGGCGTCGCAAGTCAGCAGCAAGCCGGCCAGTGGCACGCCGTTCAGCGTGGCCATGGCGGTGGCCAGGATGATGTCTTCGCGGTCGCCCGGGGTGATGATCAGTGCACCGGGTTTGAGCAGGTGCACGATGTGCGGCACGCTGCGCGCCATCACCGACATGCTGCGTACGCGGCGGCGGGTAAGCTGGCCGGCGTGCAGCAGCTTGGCTTTCAGGTAGTTGGCCACGTCCAGCGTGCGCGGGGCCATCAGCTCCGGCTCCAGCGGGATGCCGCCCAGGCACGGAATGCGGCGCTTCTGGATCAGTTGGCTGGATTCGGCAATTTCGGCGCCCAGCTGCTTGATGCTTTGCTCGCTGTCCACCCGGTTCAGGATGTAGCCGGCGATGGCGTGGCTGCGGCTGCCAAAGGCCTGAATGGCGATTTCCAGCTTTTCCGCCAGCTCGTGGCTGGGCTGGGTGTTGGCCGCACCTACCAGGATGATGTCGCATTGCAGCGTGCTGGCCAGCTTGCTGTTGATGTAGGTGGTGAACACGTGTTGCTGGTCTTGCACCAGGCCTTCCACGATGACCACGTCGACATCTTGCGCGGCTTGCTGGTACAGGCTAACCACTTCTTCCATCAGCTGGTCGAGCTGTCCCTGGCTCAGCAGGTGCTCGGCGCGATCCATCGGTAGCGGCTCGGGCGCGTTCAGGTGGCACAGCTCGCGGGCGAAGTGCGTGGAACGCTCCGGCTCGTTCGGGTCCAGCCCCTGGGCGATGGGCTTGACGAAGCCTACCTTCAGGCCGTCCTGCTCCAGCGCGCGCACCAAGCCTAGCGACACCGAGGTGAGGCCGGCGTCAAAACCGGTCGGCGCAATCAGAAAAGTGTGCATGCGGTTTCCTTATTTGCCCTGAGTCAGTGCAGCGGTGTCCAGCGCAATCATCAGCTCTTCATTGGTGTTGATCACCAGGGCGGCCGTGCTATCGGCGTGGCTGATGCGGCCGGCCTTGCCGCGGAAGGCGGCATCGTTGGCCGCAGCGTCCAGGCTAAAGCCCAGGAAGGCCAGTTTGTTCAGTACATTGGCGCGCACAAAGGGCGAGTTTTCGCCGATGCCGCCGGTAAACAGCAGGACATCAATGCGGCCCAGTGCCACCACCATGGCGGCGATCTGCTTGGCCAGGCGGTAGCAGAATACTTCCATAGCAATAATCGCACCCGGGTGGCCGTTGGCCGCAGCTTCTTCCAGCTCGCGGCAGTCGCTGGACAGCTCGGACAGGCCCAGCAGGCCGGACTGCTTGTTCAGCAGGGCGGTGATGCCGTCTACGTCGGTATTCAGGGCGCTGGCCAGGTAGCCAAACAGGCCAGGGTCGATATCGCCGGAGCGGGTGCCCATCACCAGGCCTTCCAGCGGGGTGAGGCCCATGCTGGTGTCTACCGACTGGCCATTGAGGATGGCGGCAACCGAGGCGCCGTTACCCAGGTGGGCACTGACAATGGCGCTGTTTTCCAGGCTGATGCCCGCCATGCGGGCGGCTTCTGTCGCAACAAAACGGTGGCTGGTGCCGTGGAAGCCGTAGCGACGCACGCCGTGTTCGCGGTACAGCGCCATCGGTACGGCGTACAGGTAGGCGTGCTGTGGCATGGTCTGGTGGAAGGCGGTGTCGAACACGGCTACCTGCGGCAGGCCCGGGAAGCAGGCTTGTGCGGTACGGATGCCCAGCAGGTTGGCCGGGTTGTGCAGCGGCGCCAGGCGTGCGCAGTCTTCGATGGCGGCCAGAACGCTGTCGTCAATCAGGGTGGAGGCGTGGAAGTTTTCACCGCCGTGTACTACACGGTGGCCAATAGCAGTAATGCTGCCCGTCAGTGCGCGCTCGTCCAGGTAGGACAGGATGGCTTTCATGGCGCCGGCGTGGTCGCCCTGTGCCAGTGTCAGTTCCACCTTCTGGCCGGCCTGTTTGAAGGTGATGCAGGCGCCGGCCATGCCCAGTTTCTCTGCCAGGCCAGTCAGGGTTGTGTCCTGGGTCTGGGCGTTGATGAGGGCGAATTTCAGCGACGAGCTGCCGCAATTGATGACGAGTGTGTGGGTGATCATGTTCTATCCGTTAGCAGTAAGACATCATGGATGAGTCTGTGCTGGTGTTGCGTGTTCTTTTTATAGAGTGTTTGCACGGTTTGCGAAGCGCTGCCGCCACCGTGCAGGGGGCGCATTATCCTTGTTTGTGATGCATTGCACCATAGGGAAGTTCCTTATCGGGTGTTGCCGGGTAGTATTTCAGGCTTGTCTGACAACATCATGAAAGCAAAAGGGTTTTTGCTCGAAATTTTCAAAGACGCCATTTTGCACAATTTAAGCGTTGCAATCCCTTGACTTGGCACAAATTCCCGGGCAAAAAGTACTTGCCCCGAGGGGGGATTTGGCCCACAATCCCGCCCCTGAACATTTGGGGTATGGCTAGAAAAGCCCCTGTTCTACCAATGTTTTTTTATAGCTCTCCGTAAACTCGTTAAGAGCGAGATTCGGCTGGTCTTATATCTTCTTCCACGGAGGTGTGGGAATAATGTCTGATCTGGCTTCGTCCCAGTTGCTCAAAGCTTCTGCTGCGCAGTTGCCTGTCTTTACCTACTTTGACCCGGCTTATTACGAGCTGGAGCAAAAAACCCTGTTTGCCGATGCCCCGCAATACTATGGCCACGCGCTGATGGTGCCCAATGCTGGCGACTATCACACGCTGGACTGGCAGGGCCACGGCAAAATGCTGAAAAACGTCGATGGTGACATCAAGCTCATTTCCAATGTGTGCCGCCACCGCCAGGCCCTGATCTATAAAGGCCGTGGCAATGGCAACCATATGGTCTGCAACCTGCACGGCTGGACTTACGACGCCGAAGGCAAGCTGCTTGGAGCACCGCATTTTCCTGAAACGCCTTGCCTGAACCTGAACCAGACCGAGCTTACCCGCTGGAATGGCCTGCTGTTCGACGCCAAGCGCAATGTGCAGCGCGACCTGGAAAAGCTGGGTGTGGCCAAGCACATGACGTTTGAAGGCTTTGCCTACCATAAGTCGTTCACCACCGAGTATGACTTCAACTGGAAAACCTTTATCGAGGTGTACTCGGAGGATTACCACGTTGACCCGTTCCACCCGGGCCTGGGCAATTTTGTAGATTGCGCCGATCTGAAGTGGGAGTGGGGTGACCAGTACCATGTGCAGACCGTTGGCGTGAAAAACCGTCTGGCGCGCTCCGGTAGCAAGGTGTACGGCAAGTGGCACGATGAAGTGCTGAAACGCTACGCCGACCAGCAGCCGGAATTCGGTGCCATCTGGCTGACCTACTACCCCAACATCATGGTGGAGTGGTACCCGCACGTGCTGGTGGTGAGCGTGGTGATACCGCGTGGCCCGGAAAAGTGCACGGTGATTACCGAGTTTTATTACCCGGAAGACATCATCTGGTTCGAGCCCGATTTCATCGAGGCCGAGCAGGCGGCTTACTTCGAGACGGCGGTAGAGGACGACGAAATTTGCCAGCGCATGCACGAGGGCCGCAAGGCACTGTGGCTGCGTGGCGAAAGCGAAGTCGGCCCTTACCAGTCGCCTACCGAAGACGGCATGCAGCACTTCCATGAGTTTTACCGTCGTTTGATGGGCGAACATCTGGCTGGCTAATACACCGTCTTATGCGGCACAATACCCAGGCGCGGATATCCGCGCCTTTTTGCTTGCCCATTCCTGCCTATGCCTGCCTGCCGTTGCTGGCCCTTGTTGGCCATTCTGCTTTCCTTTCCTTTTGTATCGCACGCTGCACCTTATCGCCATGCCGGTCTGGGGGTGACCCTGTCTGTGCCCGATGGCTGGAAGGTACGCCCCGCCCCCGGGGGAGGCTTGCGCGTATTGCCACCCCAGATGGAAGACCGCGAGCGCAGCGGGGTAGCGGTGACCGTGTGGCGCGAGCGTTTGCGTGGTGGTGCTGCTCTGGAGAAGTTGGCCGCACGGCACAAGAAGGCGCAAGGGGCGCGTGAGGCGGCGATTCGCGCCCAGCTGGACCGCAAAGCAGAACGGCTAGTGCTGGAGTACCGCGAGGGCGAGTATGTGCAAAGCGGCTTATGGATTGTGCGCCAGCATCTGAAAGTGGTGCAGCAGGATGGAAAGCAAGGCGTGTACGCCGAGTGCGTGGCCAATGCGTCCGAGTATCACCGCTATCGCCGTGCTTTTGCCGATATCTGCCTGGGGCTGACCGTGCGCCCTGTCTCTGCCAAGGGGTAGTGCCATGACTAGCTGGTTTGCACGGTTGGGGTCGGCCTGGATGGTGGTGGCGGCGGCCAGTTTTGCCTGCATGAGCCTGCTGGCCGCCATGGCCAGCCAGCATATGGGGGCGATCGAGATCCTGTTCTACCGTACTGCCATTGGCCTGGCGGTATTGCTGGTACCGGTGGCGCTGGGGCGTGAGCGCGTGGCGACGGTGCATTGGCCTGCGCACTTTCGCCGCAGTATTGCCGGCTACCTGTCCATGGCCATGCTGTTTTATGCGCTGACCCAGCTGCCGCTGGCCACGGCGGTGACCTTGAATTACACCTCCTCGCTCTCTTTTGCCGTCTGCTGCGTGCTGTTGCGCGGCGAGCGCTTGTCGCAGCTGGTGAAGCTGGCGTTGCTGCTGGGCTTTGTCGGCATCGTGCTGATTTTGCGGCCAACCTTTCATGCCGGGCAGTGGCTGCCAGGCCTGGTTGGCCTGCTCTCCGGTGCAGGGGCGGGGTTGGCGCTGTTTCATGTGCGCGAGCTGGGTGAGCTGGGCGAGCGTCCCGGGGTGACGGTGTTCTGGCTGTACTTCTTGTCTACCGTATGTGGCCTGGCCTGGGTCCTGCTGCAAGGTGGCTTTACCCCGCTGGGGCTGTCTGATCTGGCGGCCATGCTGGGGGTGGGTTTGCTGGGCTTGCTGGGGCAGCTGGCGATGACGCGCGCCTATAAAGAAGGCCGCAAATTTGTGGTATCCAGCCTGGCCTATCTTACCGTGGTGTTTTCCGCGCTATTGGGGGTGGTGTTTGGTGGCCAGCCGCTGTCGGCCAGTGCGGTGCTGGGCATGTTGATGATTATTGGCTGCGGCATGTTGGCCGCGAAGGGTTCGTAGTGGGCGGTGCGTGGTGGATGGTGTTGGCGGCAGCCAGTTTTGGTGCCATGGGGGTGTTCGTGAAGCTGGCTGCCGCCACGCTGGGTACGGTGGAGCTGGTGTTCTGGCGAACGGCATTTGCCGTGCTGGTGCTGGGCAGTGTGGCCTTGTTGCGCAGGCAGCGTTTTGCCACGCCTTTGCTGGGGCAGCATCTCAAGCGCGGCACGCTGGGTTACGTGTCATTGCTTTGCTATTTCTATGCCATCAGCCATTTGCCGCTAGCCACGGCAGTAACGCTGAATTACACCTCGCCGATGTTCCTGGCCTTGCTGTCTGTATTACTGCTGGGTGAGCGTTTGCCGCGTAGCGGGGCGCTGGCCATGATGCTGGGTTTTGCCGGCGTGGTATGGCTTTTGCGGCCAACCTGGCACGAGCTGGGCTGGTTGTCCGGCGTGTTGGGTTTGTTGTCCGGTTTGCTGGCGGGTTGGTCTTACCTGCATGTGCGCGAGCTGGGGCAGGCGGGCGAGGCCGAGTGGCGCACGGTATTTTACTTTGCCCTGATTTCTACTCTGGGCGGCTTATTGCTGATGCAGTTTCAAACTTGGCACCCCTTGACTGCGGCCAACGTGCCGTGGGTATTGGGCCTGGGGGTGAGCGCCATGGTGGCGCAGCTGGCCATGACGCGCGCCTACAAGGTTGGCCGCAAGCTGCTGGTGGCCAACTTGTCTTATCTGACGGTGGCCTTCTCCGCGCTGTTCGGTGCTTTGCTATGGCAGCACTGGCTGGGTTGGCAAGAGCTGGCTGCCATGAGTTTGATTATTCTCAGCGGCATTCTGGCCAGCCGGCGCTAGAATGAAAATTGACTAAATCAACAGGCACCGGGCCGCGCCGGCACAGGGCAGGGCGCAAGGGGGCAAGGTGCCGTAGCGCAAGGAGCAACAGCATGATTTCCATTCGCGAGCAGGATTACGGCTTGGATGTAGCGCTTTTCAACGAATTCACCCTGGCGGATTTCAAGCTGCTGGAGCAGGCGCTGCTCAAGCGTGCCGCCGAGCAAGGTCAGCCGGATGTGTTGCTGGATCTGTCCGGCATGAAAGACTTCACGCTGGATATGGCGCTGGAGGAGGTGCGCTTCATGCGCGCCCACGAAAACGATTTTGGCCGCTTTGCCATCGTGGCCGACGATGTGTGGGTGAATCTGGCTACACATCTGTCCGGCCTGCTCACCCATGCCCGCGCGCAATACTTTGAAACGATTGAAGAAGCGCAAGCCTGGCTGCTAGGCCCGCAAGCGCTGTAAATCACGCTACCCCGCACCCGCGGCAGCCTGCCTGGCTGCCGTTTTTTATTGTCATGAAGCACGGCGGCCCCGTCGGCCTTGATTTTCCGGTGTATGCCGTTACAGTAGCGGCTTCCGTTTTCCCGCAAGAACAAAAAAAGCATGTTGAAAAGTATCGCCAGCCGCCTTGCGGCAGAGCTCGCCGTGCGCGAGGCCCAGGTTACTGCCACCGTTAACCTTATCGATGAAGGTGCTACCGTCCCGTTTATCGCCCGCTACCGTAAAGAAGTGACCGGCGGCCTGGACGACACCCAGCTGCGCCTGCTGGCCGAGCGCCTGGTGTATCTGCGCGAGCTGGACGATAGGCGCGATACCATCCTCAAAAGTATCGCCGAGCAGGGCAAGCTCACCCCGCAGCTGGAGGCTGCACTATACGGCAGCGATAACAAGACCCAGCTGGAAGACTTGTACCTGCCATACAAGCCCAAGCGCCGCACCAAGGCGCAAATCGCCCGTGAGGCCGGCCTGGAGCCGTTGGCCGACAGCCTGCTGGCCGACCCCTCGCAGCAGCCGGAGCAAGCTGCCGCCGCGTATATCGACAGTGCCAAAGGTGTAGAAGATGCCAAGGCCGCGCTCGATGGCGCGCGTGCCATCCTGATCGAGCGCTTTGCCGAAGACGCCGAGCTGCTAGGCCAGCTGCGCGAAAAACTATGGAACGAAGGCGAGCTGGCCGGCAGTGTGGTAGCGGGCAAAGAGCAAGAGGGCGCCAAATTCGCCGATTACTTCAACCATCGTGAAGCCATCAAGACCACGCCATCCCATCGCGCGCTGGCACTGCTGCGTGGCCGTAACGAGGGTGTGCTCAGCGTGGCACTGAAATACCAGCCGGACGAAACGCCCATCACCCAGCGTTCGGCTTATGAAGAGCTGATTGCCGCGCGCTTTGGTATCAAGGATGCCGGCCGCCCTGCTGATAAATGGCTACTGGACGGCGTGCGCCTGTGCTGGCGCGCCAAAATATTCCTGTCACTGGAGCTGGAGCTGGTGTCGCGCCTGAAGGATGCGGCCGATGCAGACTCCATCAAGGTATTTGCGGCCAACCTCAAAGACCTGCTGTTGGCCGCACCGGCCGGCCCGCGCGCTACGCTGGGCCTGGACCCCGGCTTGCGTACCGGCGTTAAGGTGGCCGTGGTGGACAATACTGGCAAGCTGCTGGAAACCACTACCATCTACCCGCACGAGCCGCGCCGCGACTGGGAGCGTTCCATCGCTATCCTGGGTGCGCTGGCGCACCGCCACCAGGTAGACCTGATTGCCATCGGTAACGGTACCGCCAGTCGCGAAACCGACAAACTGGCGCAGGATGTGATCAAAGCCTTCCCGCAGTTGGGTATGACCAAGATCGTGGTGAGCGAAGCCGGGGCATCGGTGTACTCCGCTTCCGAGCTGGCGGCCAAAGAGTTCCCTGACCTGGATGTCAGCCTGCGTGGCGCAGTGTCCATCGCCCGCCGCCTGCAAGACCCGCTGGCCGAGCTGGTCAAGATCGACCCGAAATCCATCGGCGTGGGCCAATACCAGCACGACGTGAACCAAAGCCAGCTGGCGCGTAGCCTGGATGCGGTGGTGGAGGATTGTGTGAACGCAGTGGGTGTGGACGTCAACATGGCTTCCGTGCCGCTGCTCACCCGTATCTCCGGCCTTAACAGCACGCTGGCGGCCAACATCGTGGCGCATCGCGATGCCAATGGTGCTTTCAAGTCGCGCCGCGAGCTGCTCAAAGTCAGCCGTCTGGGTGAAAAAACCTTCGAGCAAGCCGCTGGCTTCCTGCGTATTGGTAATGGCGACAACCCGCTGGATGCGTCATCGGTGCACCCGGAAGCCTATCCTGTCGTAGAAAAGATCGTGGCCAAAACCGGGCGCCCGGTAAAGCAGATCATCGGTGACTCTGCCTTCATCAAGGCGCTGCGTCCTGCAGACT